>CAXBPJ010000083.1:0-6670 GCA_963977325.1 uncultured Brevundimonas sp.
CCGTCCAGCGAATCGCCCACCGCATTGAGGAAGCAGCTAATCGGCAGGCCGCGGTCGGCGCCGCCGTTCGACAGCACCGGCGTGGCCGGCATGAACCACAGACGGCTCATATAGTCATAGACGCGCTGGGCATGATCGGCATCGTCGGCGAAGGCCGTGGCGACGCGGGCGAACATGTCCTGATAGCTCTCGCCCGCCAGCAGGTAGCGATCCTCCAGGGTCTTCTTGCCGAACTCGGTCAGCAGGGCGTCCCGCGAGCGATCGACCTCGACCTTGCGCACCAGCGACAGGGCCGGACGTTCGCCCGTGGGGGCCTGGGCGAGACCGCCCTCGATCACCCCGAATTCCGCCTTCAACGCTTCTCCAGCCGCCATTTCGCGCTCCAAGCCCCTGAACAATCTCGACGATCCCCGAGGATCGGACACTAAATCTGGTGTGTCCGCATCCCTGCCCGCCCACATATGGGGCGCAGATGGCTAACGACCCGTCAACGGCTTGACGCCCCGGATTTCGATGATTCGTCGGGACAACCCCGTCAGGCCTGTGCAAATCCGGTTACGGACGGCCGATCACGAACGCGTGAGCGGAACGTCGACCAAGCGGCGCCGTTAGTCTCGGCCATGCCGACCAAAGCCGAACTTCGCGACGACGCCGTGACAGCCCTGAAGCGCTCCGTGGCGTTCGCGCGGGCTGAACTGGCGGCCCTGGCGGCCCTGGCGGTGGTGACGCTGGGCCTGATGGCCTTCGTCGAACTGGCCGACGACATGACCGAGGCCGACGGCCAGGCCTTCGATCAGACCGTCTTGACGGCGATGCGCCCGTTCGCGGACGACCCCGGCCGCGCCTGGGGTCCCTGGTGGCTGGAAGAGGCGGCGGCCGACTTGACCTCGCTGGGCGGCATCTCGGTGCTGGCCCTGTTCGCGGTGATGGTGATCGGTTTTCTGTGGTTCCAGCGCAAATGGTTGTCGTCGGTCCTGCTGCTGGCCGGTCTGGCCGGCGGAGTGGCGCTGAGCGAGGGGACCAAGGCCCTTTT
The DNA here is from genome assembly GCA_963977325.1 of uncultured Brevundimonas sp. Lineage (GTDB taxonomy): Bacteria > Pseudomonadota > Alphaproteobacteria > Caulobacterales > Caulobacteraceae > Brevundimonas. The sequence goes on from CAXBPJ010000083.1 coordinate 1,034, forward strand.
CGAACGCGAGCGGCCGCCGGAGATTTATCAGGGGGTGGAGACGATCAACGCCAGCTTCCCGTCCGGCCACGCCCTGTTATCGACGGTCTTCTATCTGTCGATCGGAGTGATGCTGACCCGCGCCTTTCCCCGGCGGCGGTTCAAGACCTATGTGCTGGGCTGCGCCATCCTGATCGCCCTGCTGGTGGGGGTGACCCGGGTCTATCTCGGCGCCCACTGGGCCACCGACGTGCTGGCCGGATGGAGCCTGGGCGCCGCCTGGGCCATGGCCCTGTGGCTGGTGGCGTGGGTCGTTCAGCGGCTCCAGAAGCGCAACCCCAAGGGCCTGCATGACGCGCCCGACCCGGCGGAACCGACCGCCTAGCTGTCGGCGAGCGCCAGCACTTCGGGCGGCAGGCGGTGGGCGTAGTGGCGCCAGCGGCCGGAACTGCGGGTGTAGAGCGGTTCGCGCACCTGCCAGACGCTGGCGGTCCGCACGGCGCCAGGCCGGGTGCTGAAGTCGAGGACAGCGTCGCGCCATTCCAGCCCGACGAAGGCGACAAGCCGGCGCGCCTCGGCGTCGGGATCGCGAACCAAGGCGTCGTAGTCGAGGACCAGGATGTCGTCCGGCCATAGCCGCAGCCAGTGATCGGTCAGCCGATCGATCTGTCCGACCCAGTGGGCCATATCCGCCAGTCGGAGCGCCTGGGGCGCGGCCGGGCCAAGCTGCAACATCCAGTTGGACAGGACCAGGTCGCGGGGATCGCGCCGGGTCAGCACGATGCGGCATGTGGGAAAGAGGCGTTTGGCGAGCCCCAGACGCAGAACGTTGTCCGGCCGTTTGTCGATCCGGAGGCCGGCGCCGGAGCGTATGCGGGCGACCTCGTCGCGGTAGGTCGCGGCGGCCTCGGCGATGCGAGCCTGAGGCGCGCGCGCGGCCGTGACTGGGCCGCCCAACTGGCGTTCGAGGACCGCGAGCGTGTCCAGTTCGCCCCCGGGGGTGACATCCGGGTGGCCGGCGAGGAGGCGTTCCGCCAGGGTTGAACCCGACCGGAAGTGGCCGCAGATGAACAGCGGCGCCTGACCGGTGTCCGCCGGGCCAGCGGACGGCGGCTCGGCATAGGCGGCGATCAGCTCACCGATCTGCCGTTCGGCGGCCGAGGGGTCGTAGCGGACGCCCCATCCCAAGGCCTGGGCGTCGTTGGCGCGGATGTAGGCGTCAAAGGCAGGGTCGTAGGCGCCGACCGAATCGAGCGCGCGCCCGAGGGCGAACTCGAGATCGGCGCTGTCCTCCGGGTCGAGGCGTGCGTCCGCCCGCCGGGCCGTCATGCGGGCGATCAGAGCGTGGTCGGGAGCGTCGAAGCGCGTGACGCCGGCCAGACGCGCGAGGCCGAGAGGATGATCGGGGGCGATCCTGAGCGCCTGCTCATAGGCCAGGCGGGCCGCGTCGCGCTCGCCGCGATCCTCATGGAGATTGCCGAGGTTGAGCCAGGCCGGAAGGTAGTCGGAATCGAGCGCCACGGCTCGTTCGAGGTCGGCCAGGGCGGTGTCGGGTTGATCGAGATCCTCGCTGAGGATCACCGCGCGATTCAGATGAACCTCCGAGGGGCCGGAGACACCCTGGATGAGCGCTTCGGCGTAGGCGTCTAGCGCCGCCTCGAACCGTCGCGCCCGGCGTCGGCAGAGCGCCAGGTTGAACCAGCTGTCGGCCAGGGTCGGATCGGCCGCCAGCACCTGTTCATAGGCCTCGCAGGCCTCGACCCAGCGGCCCGCGTGTCTCAGCGCCGACGCCTCGGCAAGGCGGCGCGCGAGCTCGCCGGGCGCGAGCGGCGAGCCCGGCGGCACGGCTCAGTCCTCGCCGATCATCGCCAGCCAGGGATCGGCGTTCCCGGCCTCGACCTCGGCGACCTTGACCGCCGGCCAGCCGATCGAAACCTCCGCCGACGCGCGCCAGGCGAGGATCGTCAGATCACGGAGCTCTGACGCGCCGGCCGCCAGCCGCTCGGTGGCGAAGGCCGCGCCGCGCGCGTCGTCGTCGCGAAAACCGCCGGCCTTCTCCAGCCGGTAGAAGGGTGTGACCTGTCCAAGCGTGGTCAGCAGATACTCAGCGGTCCGGGCGCGCAGGTCGAAACCCTCAAGGCGGGGCGCGGCCATGGCGGCCTCGATGGCGTCCAGGCGCTGGGTCCGCTGGACGAAGGCGCCCTCGAACATGCCGTGGGTCTGGCGCGAGGTGGTGAACCCCTCCGGGTTTGGCGTATCGCGGTCCCAGCCGTTGTAATGGATGGTTGTGTGGTGCGGCTGTGCGGCGTCGCCGACGTAGTGACTGAGCACCCCGAGGTCGCGCAGGGTCAGGGCTTCGCGGCGTTTCAGGTCTTCGCGGTACCAGGCAGCCCGCTCAGGATCGGTCTCGCGCGCGGCGGCGGCGTTCAGCACCCGGATATAGGCGAAGTCGCGGACCAGCTGCTGCCAGGCGTCCATGATGGCGTAGGGCAGATAACCGGCGGCGTTGACGTCGGTGCCGGCCTGGATCAGCGCCGCGTCGTACTGCCATTTCAGCTCGGGCAACTCGCGGATGTGGGGGCCGGCCGCGACCATCACCCGACCGTCGTCGGTCATGTCGACAAAGTGGGCGGTGTCGCGCTCGCGGTCGTGCGGCTGACCGGCGCCCTTCCAGCGATCCGGTTCGCGCGACAGTTCGCCGACTTCGGCGGCCGCCTGGGGCGTGCGCACAAAGGCGGGGAGCTCGTCCGGCAGGGCCCTCACGGCGGCGGCGCCGACCAGCCGATGGCCGGTCGAGCCCCAGGACAGGGCCTGGACGGCCGGGAACAGGACGGCCGCGGACACGGCGGCGGCGAGGATGAGACGAGCGCGCTTCATGACGTCCGCGATAGCCCAGCCGCGCGCTCGCCTCCAGAGGCCTCAGCGTCGCTTGAACACGCGCGAGGCGCCCAGACCGGTGGCCGAGGCTAGCATCACGCACAGAATACCGTAGAGCCAGGGACGCTGATGCGCGAAGTCGTAGATGGCGCGTTCGAACCCGACCTTCTCAACGCGCAGGGTGAGGTTGGAGACGCCCACTGGCTCGCCTTCCTGAAACACCCAGACCTCGGCGTGGTAGCGGCCGGTCGGCGCGGTGGTCGGCAGCTCCAGCTCCGCGCGGAACAGGCCGCGATCGACGAAGGTGACGCCGTCATCGTCGCTGGAATAGAGATTGGCGGTCTGTTTCAGCCGGATCACGGCGCGTCGCCAGTCGAGATAGTCCTCGCCCAGACGGCTGATGACCACGTCGCGCACGCCGTAGCGGGTGACGCTGCGCGCCTCCGCCGGGGCGTCGATCTGCAAGTGGTCAACGCCGACGCCCAGACGACGCAGGGAACCGAAATCGGCGACATCGCCCAGCGGCCGGGTCGAGGCTGTCATGTAAAAACCGGGCGCGCCCTCGAACAGCACCGGCCGGCTGTTCAGCCAGACGCCCAGCACCCGCTGCTTCCTGATCAGGCGCACCGGCTGGTCGGGGCCGCGCACGACGACCACGACGTCGGCCGGGGCGTCGGTCGGATTGAACACAGCGCCGTAAATGATCATCGAGGCGCCGGAAAAGCCGGTGTCGATCCGCACCTCGGCGTCGGTCAGCGCGGCGGCGACGCGCACCTCCTGCTCGGTCGCGGCCGAGCGTTCCGGCGGTTCCGAAACGAACGCCGGCGGATCGGGCGGCGTCGGGACGGCGGGGATCATCGCACGTCCTCGTCGTCCGGAACGGCGACCTCGGCGATCGGATCGGGCTGGTCGACGCCCGGCGCCAACTGGAACATCTCGTCCGGGCGCACGAACAACTCCAGCCCCATCTGGATGCCGACCAGCAGGACGAGGAGACCCAGGGCGGCGCGCAGCTCCTCGGCGCGGAAGCGGCCCGACAGCTTGGCGCCGTATTGGGCCCCGATGACCCCGCCGACCAGCAACAGGGTGGACAGCACGATGTCGACCGTCTGGTTGCGGCCCGCCTGGAGCACGGTGGTGACGCCGGTGGTGATGATGATCTGCAAGAGGCTGGTGCCGACCACCACCGAGGCCTTCATCCGCAGCACATAGAGCATGGCCGGCACCAGGATGAAGCCGCCGCCCACCCCCATGATGGCCGACAGTATGCCCACGCAGACACCGAGGCCAAGCGGCGGAATGGCCGAGATATAGAGACCCGAGCGAGGAAATCGCATCCGCCACGGCAACGCATAAAGCCACATCGGCCGACGATGGGTCTTGGGCGGATTGGGCAGGCCCTGGCGGCGCCGGATGATCTGGCCCAGCGACTCGTTCAGCATCAGGGCGCCGATGGTCCCGAGCAGTAGCAGATAGGCCAGGGCCACGACCAGGTCGGCCTGGCCGAGCAGGCGCAGGTAGCGGAAGATCTCGACGCCGACGAAGGCCCCGGCGACCCCGCCGATCGCCATCACCCCGCCCATCTTGTAATCGACCGCCTTCTGGGAGCCGTAGCTGACCACGCCGGAGGTGGAGGAGGCGACGACGTGGCTGGCCTGGCTGGCTACCGCGACCGCAGGCGGGATGCCCATGAAGACCAGAACGGGGGCCATCAGGAAGCCGCCGCCGATGCCGAAAAGGCCCGAGATGAAGCCCACCGCCGCCCCCAAAAGGATCAACAGCGGCGCGTTCACCGAAACCTCGGCGATCGGCAGGTAGATGTCCAAAGGGCGCGCCTTCGGCTGGAGGATGGATCGGATGTCCTCGGCCGGAGAGAGGGCGGCCGGCGAACTTCACGAACCCGTGTCTTATCGAGGCGCCGAAACGATGACCACCCGCCGGCTGGCGTTTTGGCTTCCCGCCGATCAACCGGCGGCGACGAAGCCTTCGGCGGCCTGTTCGATTTCGGAGCGGCGATGCGCTCGGCCTCGGCACGGGCTTCCAGGTCGCCCGACCGTCCGGCGATCAGATACCAACGCAGCGCCTCGCCCGGATCGCGCGCCACGCCTTCGGCGCCGTCGGCGTAGAGCTTGGCCAGGTTGAACTGGCTGTCGGTCAGGCCGCGCTCCGCCGCCTGCCGGAACCAGCTGGCCGCCTCGGCCTGATCGACGGCGCCGCCCTGCCCCACATAGAGCATCAGCGCCAGATTGTGCATGGCGCGCTCCGAGCCGTTCTCGGCGGCGCGCTGGCTCCAGATCCGGGCCTCGGTCAGGTCGACGGTCACGCCCTGGTCGCCGGTTTCGTAGAGGCGCGCCAGGTGCAGCTGCGCCGGGGCATAGCCCAGTTCGGCCGCGCGGATCAGCGCCGTGACGGCGCCGGGCTCTCCGGCGTCCAGCGCCGTCAGAGCGGCCTGATAGGCGCGCTCGCCTTCAGTCGGCGCCGCGGGCGCGTCGGTCGGTACGGTCAGGCTGGCGGCGATCAGATCGGGCTCGCCGCCGCTGGAGGGCAGCAGCGGACTTTCGGTCAGACGCATATAGCCGTAGACGCCGCCGGTCAGAGCGACGGCCGTGACCGAGGCCAGGAAGGCCTTCTTGACCGTGCCGCCGTCCTTGCGGGCCTGTCGATCCAGCCTCAGCTGCAGCTTGCTCTTGCCGCCTTTGCGCAGCAGGCCCCCGGTGGTGGTCGGCTGTTCAGGCTCCGGCGCGGTCATGGCGGCGCGCGCCGATGGTCGACTGGGTCGAG
>CAXBPJ010000084.1:0-6644 GCA_963977325.1 uncultured Brevundimonas sp.
AGTGCGCGCGAACGGTCGCTCGGTCCGGCGGCGCAGGATGGCGGCGGCGACGCGACCGGACTGGCGCTCCTCGCCATAGAGCTTGAGAATGTGGGCCAGGGGGCCGTGGTCCCAGCCGTTGACGATGTCGGCGGCGCTCTCGCCTTCCGAAGACATCCGCATGTCCAGCGGCCCGTCACGCATGAAGGAAAAGCCGCGCTCGGCCTGATCCAGCTGCATGGAGGAGACGCCGATGTCGAACACGGCGCCGTCAAGGCGAGGCAGACCGGTGGACGAGAAGGCCTCGGCCAAACCGGAAAAAGGCGTTCGGATCAGTCGGAAGCGGTCGGGGAAGTCGCGGGACACGGCCTCGGCGTGGGGTTCGACGGTCGGATCGCGATCCAGCGCGACGACCTCGGCCCCGGCCTGAAGCAGGGCGCGGGTGTATCCGCCGGCGCCGAAGGTGGCGTCGATCATCACCTGGCCGGGCGCGGGGGTCAGGGCCTCGACCACCTCGGCCAGCAGGACGGGGGCGTGAGGCGCGCTCATGCGCCGCCCCCAATCACGGCCCGGCGCATTTCGGCGTAGCGGGCCCGGCCCTCATTGGCGAGGCGGCGCTGCTCGGTGCGGTGGGCGGTCCAGCGCTCGCGGTTCCAGATCTGGAACCGCTCGCCGACCCCGTAGATGACCACGGTGTCGTCCAGTCCCATTTCCCGGCACAGCATCTCCGGCAGGACAATGCGGCCGCCGGCGTCGTAGGTCAGGGAGCGCAGCTCGCCATAGACAGAGGCCTCAAGCGCAGAGCGATAGGGGTCGCCGAAGGGCAGGCCCTCGATCACGGCGCGATACTCGCCGAACAGCTTGTCCCCGCCCGCCTCCAGGCAGTCGGCCTCGATCGAGGGGAAAACGAAGACGCCGTGCTGGGCGCCCAGCTCGGCCGAGCGGAACTCCTGAGGAATCAGGAGACGGCGCTTGCCGTCCAGCTGCTTCTCATAGGTTCCGGAAAACAAGGTTCAGCCCATTCGGGCCGAAAGGCCCGTCCCTGATCGTCACGCACCGAAGGCGTCGACACTCACCCCACCCATCGACTTGAATGGGATAGCATGGGCTGGAATGGGCGACAATGGGATTGATTGACACCTTTTAACCAAGTTCGAGCCGTGACGACCACGCAACACTGTCAAAACCATGAACAAAGCTGGAACATCGCAAGTATTCACAGGCTGTGGACGGCATCGCCGCCCAGCTTCGGTCGAAATGGTTAATGCAAGGGAGAGGGCCAGACGGCCTGTAAGCCGGGTTCTGTTCCGGTCCTAAGACCGGCGACGATCATTCCTCTGGACCGGCCCTCGCGGACCGGTTCTCGCGACCAACCCGGACGCCTCGGGCGGTGAACCCTGCAGGGCGAGCCCCGCGCGACGTCCCTATTCGGTCTTGCTCCAGGCGGGGCTTGCCATGCCGGTCGCGTTGCCGAGACCGCGGTGGGCTCTTACCCCACCCTTTCACCCTTACCCCGGCCGAGGCCTGAGGCGGTTTGCTTTCTGTGGCGCTATCCCTCGGGTCGCCCCGGGCGGAAGTTATCCGCCGCCTCTTCACCGTGGAGCCCGGACTTTCCTCGACGGGGCCGAAACCCCGCCGCGACCGCCCGGCCGTCTGGCGGGGCGACAGATGGGCCGGTGGAGGCTTTCGGTCAAGCACGCTCGACCGTACAGCGCGCGCACCTCATGGTGTAGGAAGCTAGCGGAGCGACCATGCTGACATCCCTCACCGACGTGTTCCGTCGCAAGCCCGCCTGGGTGAAGCGCGAGATCTCCCGGCCGGAGGCGGCGATCCTGGCGCGCCGCATCCGGGCAAGCGCCGCAACCCGGGGCGCGGAGGTGGGGGTGGCGTCCGGCTTCTCCTCGGCCGTGCTGTTGGGGGCCATGGCGGCCAACACCGAGGCGCCGAACCTGCACAGTTTCGACACGGCCGAGCGCTGCTACTTCGATCCCAGCCGGGCGACGGGCCAGGCGGTGGCCGAAATTCACGGCGACACGACTGGCTTTCACCTGACCACCGGCGCGAGCACGGCGGCGATCGAGCGCCTGCCGCCGCTGGATTTCCTGTTCATCGACGGCAGCCACGCCACGCCCTGGCCGGCCTTCGACGTGCTGTCGCTGGGCAGGTACCTGAAGCCGGACGGCTGGATCGCCCTGGACGATGTGGAGATGACCTTCCAGCCACGCTGGCGCCAGGGCGGAAAGAACGGTGCGCGGGACCTGTACCGCGCCTGGACCGGGCCGAAGGTCCGCTACGAAGGGGCGACCGGCCTGGCGATCCTGGAGGAGCCGACGCCCGAGCGAATCGCCGAGAGTGTGATGGCCAGTCTGGCGCCGGACTGGGACGTGGCCGTGCCGCCGCGCGCATTGGAAAGGTTCGCGGCCATGGGTGGCCATTATGGCGCGGCGGTCGGTCAGCGGCTGGCCGAGGCGATGAGGTCGCGGTCTGGGTCGCATGACGCCTGGAAGCCGGCGAGCCCGGCGCCCGACGGGCTGACCTTGCCGGTTTAGCACAACCCCGCCCGTGTCCCTGGCGTTCGCCTTCTGGCCTCCGGCCTTCGCCGGGGGACGACGGATTGTCGGCCTAATTCAGCACCCCGGTCGGCGACCCCACCTGGGCCAGTTGGAGGAGGCCGACGAGACGGGCGCGGGTTTCGCCGTCGGCGATCCCGTTCACCTGCGCGGGCCGCCAGTGCCTCTGGAAGGCCTCGACGGTCAGGCGGGTGTCCTCGTCGTAGTCGCCGCCGGGCATCAGGCCGTAACCCAGACGGTGCAGCGCCGAGCGCAGCACCACGACGCCCAAACCCTCATCACCCGGTCCCAGCGGCCGGCCCAGCGCGGCGATGCGCTCGGGCGCGGGCTCGAACCACAGCCCGTGGCCGGCCTTGGCCAGCCGCTTCCAGGGGAAGCGCTCGCCGGGATCGGTCTTTCGGTGGGGCGCGGTGTCGGAGTGGCCGACGATGCGGGTGTCGGGCACGGTCCACCGCGTGCGGATGTCGGCGACCAGGGCGATGACGGCCTCGATCTGCGCTTCGGGGAAGTCGCGGTAGCCCCACTCGTGGCCGGGATTGACGATCTCGATGCCGATGGAGACCGCATTGACGTCGGTCTCGCCCTGCCAGGCCCCCTGCCCCGCGTGCCAGGCGCGGCGCTCCTCGGGCACCAACTGGAACAGCCGGCCGTCCTCCTCGACCAGATAGTGGGACGAGACCCGGGCCTCGAGGTCGCGCAGGCGATCGAGCGCCGCCTCACCGGTCTGCATACCGGTGTAGTGGAGCAGGATCAGGTCGGGGGGAGACCGCCGCGCGTCGAAGTTCGGCGAAGGGGCCGCGATCAGCTCCAGCGTCACGGGGTCAGCGGTCCTGCCGCTCCCAGCCATAGGTAACCCAGGTATCGCCGACCTTCCTGGCCTCGATGACGCCCTCGGCCGCGACGGGGCGGGGGCGCAGCGAGCGGCGGGTGCGCAAGGCGACACCGCCCAGGAAGACCACCACGCCCGCCACGACGGCGATCAGGGCCACCGCGGCGGCGGTGAAGATGGCCAGCATGGCGCCGACGGTCACGGCCACGCCGGCCGCGATCAGCCCGCCCAGCCAAGCCAGCGGCGCGAGCAGGCCGGCGCCGCGAGGGGCGCCGGTTCCGGTCAGGCGGTCGGTGTCGGGCATGGTGGAGAACCTTTCCAGCGTCTTAACGCTTGGGGGCCAATGTCGGCTTCACGCCTTCTATCGTCAATCCGTGGCGCGACGTCGCAGTTCCTCGATCACCCGAGCGGCTGATCGGCCAGGACCGAGGCGCCGCCGGCGCGGGCCCGTTCGGTGCGGATGCGCGACAGCACGGCCTGAGCGCCGGGATCGCGGGTGACGGCGCCGAGGGCGACCAGGGCGCGGGCCGCCTCGCCCGAGACGCCGAACAACTCCGACAGGGCCTCGAACGGTCCCTGGGGTTTGGGGAAGCGCTTGAAGCGGACGTCGGCGCCGGCGTCGATGCCGGCCAGCTGCTTGGCGCGGGCCACCGCCTCGAACAGACCGCCGATCTCGTCGACCAGACCCAGGCGGCGCGCCTGGGCGCCGGTCCAGACCCGGCCGCGCGCGACCTCGTGCACCCGGTCCCGCGTCATGTCGCGGCCGGTGGCGACGCGAGTCAGGAACTGGGCGTAGATGGCGTCCATATTGTCGGAAAAAGCCTGGCGCTGCGCGGCGGTGAAGGGCTGATCGACCGAGAAGGCGTCGGCGTAGGGGCCGCCGACGGCGATGTGGCGCATGTCGACGCCGAAGCGGGCCAGGGCCTCGTCAAACACGAACTTGCCGCCAAACACCCCGATCGAGCCGGTCAGGGTCGAGGGCTGGGCGACGATGGCCGAGGCCTCAGAACTGATCCAGTAGCCGCCGGACGCGGCATAGTCGCCCATGGACACCACCACCGGCTTGTTCGCCGCCTTGGCGGCGCGGACGGCGGTCAGGATCTGTTCGGACGCCTCAGGCGAGCCGCCGGGCGAGGAGACACGGAAGACGATGGCCTTGACCGCGTCGTCCTCGATGGCGTCGTAGATGGCCTGGGCGGTGTCGTCCGAGGCGATCATGGAGCCGCCGCCGAACGGGTCGGCCGAGGTGCGGCCGGTGACGATGGCCCCCTCCCCACCGACGATGGCGATGGCGTCCGAGCCCTAGCCGGTGCGCTCGCCCACGGCCGAGGCGTAATCGTGAAACTCCAGCATCTCGGCGTTGTCCCCAGCGCGTTCCAGCAGCGCGGCCTCGACGGCCTCCGCCTCGCCGATCCGGTCGATCAGGCCTAGCTGACGGGCCTCCTCGGCGGAATGGGGGCCGGACTCCAGAACGGCGCGCAGGGCCGGCGCCTCCATCTCGCGGCCGACGGCGGCGGCGGCCGTCGAGGCGTTGTAGATCGAGGTCATCCAGGCGGTCTGGGCCTCGCGGTGGGCGGGGGTGTAGTCGCTCTGGGTGAAGGTGTTGACGGCGGTCTTGAACTCATACCGCTGCTCGAACTCCGGCTGGACGCCGTAGCGGTCGAAGGCGCGGCCCAGGAAGAACTCATCGATCGACAGGCCGGTGGCGCCCAGCTGGGCCGTGGACGACATCCACAGCTCGTCGGCCGAGGCGCCTAGCATATAGGTCGAGACCGAGGCCCCGATCGGATAAATGCCCTGGCTGTGCGCCACGATGGGCTTGCCCGAGGCCTCGAACCGATCGACGGCCTGGCGCAACTCGTCCGCCGCGGCGGGGCTCATGCCCATTTCCGGCAGGCGGATCAGCACGGCCTTGATGCGGTCGTCGTCCTCGGCCTGGTCCAAGGTCTCGACGATGTTCAGCACCGACAGCCCGCCGCCGCCAAGGGCCGCGAAGGGATTGGTCGGGGCTTGGTCGGTTAGGCCCTGGCGCAGGTCGATCTCCAGCACCGAGCGCGTCGGCACGCCGGTGTCACTGGAGGCCGAGGCGGCGACGGAGACGATCAGAAGGATCGGCAGAACCACGAAGAAGAGCATCAGCCCGGCGAAGACGCCGGCGATGGTGAGAAAGAACTGCTTCATGGACCCCGGTCAGGCGAAGAAATGACGGCGCCAGATGGCCGTTGCGCTCCAGCATAGGGGGCCGGACAGGTGCGCACAAATGACGGCGGCGTAACCTTTCGAACCCGCGAGCCTGCAATCTTTCTCAATCGTAACTTGCCCCCAGCGCCTCGAGCCGACAGCCTTGGGGCTCGATCCAGGGGGACCGTCATGCTGTCGATCAAGAATCTCGTCCACGTCTATGGCAACGGCACGCGCGCGCTCGACGACGTGAGCCTGGAGGTGCCGCGTGGCATGTACGGGCTCCTGGGGCCGAACGGCGCGGGCAAGTCGACCCTGATGCGGTCGGTCGCCACCCTGCAGACGCCGACCTCGGGCTCGATCGAGTTCGACGGGATCGATGTCATCAAAGAGCCGGAGAAGCTGCGCCGCACGCTCGGCTATCTGCCGCAGGATTTTGGCGTCTATCCGCGCGTGTCGGCCTACGACATGCTGGACCACATGGCGGTGCTGAAGGGCGTCGCCGGTCACAAGGACCGCAAGGAGACGGTCGAGACCCTGCTGAACCAGACCAATCTCTGGTCAGTGCGCAAGAAGGCGCTGGCGGGCTTCTCGGGCGGCATGCGCCAGCGCTTCGGCATCGCCCAGGCCCTGATCGGCAATCCCCGACTGATCATCGTCGACGAGCCCACGGCGGGCCTGGACCCGGAAGAGCGCAACCGCTTCCTCAACCTGCTGGCCGAGATCGGCGAACAGGTGGTGATCATTCTGTCCACCCACATCGTCGAGGACGTCGCCGACCTCTGTCCCAGAATGGCGGTGATGTCTGGCGGCAAAATCCAGCTGGAGGGCGCGCCCGGCGAATTGATGCGGCGGCTCGACGGCCGGGTGTGGAAGAAGACCATTCCATCGGACAAGCTGGAGGATCACCGCGAGCGCTACGAGGTCATCTCGACCCGCCTGTTCGCCGGCAAGACGGTCATCCACGTACTCGCGGACACGTCCCCAGGCGTAGGTTTCGAGCCGGTCCCGGGCGGGCTGGAGGACGTCTATTTCTCGACCCTGAGCGCCTCGCGCCGCGTGGCCGCGTAAGGGGTCCCGCATGT
>CAXBPJ010000085.1:0-6625 GCA_963977325.1 uncultured Brevundimonas sp.
CGCCGACCGTTTCGACCGGTTCGTCGCCCGAGTAGCGGAACGGGGGCGCGGAGGGGCGATATCGCCGGGTCAGGCGAGGGTGGTGTTCGGTGAGGCGTTGGACCTACGGATTGACCCGCGGACCCTGAGCCACCGACTGGCCGACGCCTGGGACGATGACGGCGACATCCGCAGCGCCGACCAGGCTTTCGTCGATGGCGGCGACTGGCGCGAGATCGTCTATCCGGTCAGTGACAGCCGCTCGCATGTCGAGATGCTCGACCTGTGCCGATGGCGTGGGGAATTCCGGCGCACCAGCCGCTACCGCGTCCTGGCGGAACAGATCGCGGCGGGCCAGACACCACGTCGCGACGGGGTCTCCCTGAAGACCATCGACGACCTCGACCGCCATTATCTGCGGGGCCTCGCCCTGGTCGAGAGCCTCGAACGTCAGGGACTTCAGGGTGGCGGGGGCGGCGGACGGATCGCTGGTGCGTCATTCCTGCGGCCGCCATCGGTTTGCGGCGGCTCAGGGTCTCGGCCTGGCGAGCATTCCCGTCGAGGTACGGATGGTGCACGCCGGCTGGCTGGCGCAGGCCGCGGACCGCCTGAGACTGCCGCCCCATCGCGCGCTGCCGATCGCGCTCAGCGAGGTGGAGGCCCGGCATCGCCGGTAACCACCGGCCCGCCGCCCTCGGCGCCCCACTCGGCCCAGCTGCCGTCGTACAACCGGCTGTCACGACCGAGCACCGCCAGCGCCAGGCTGAGCACGGCCGCCGTCACCCCGGACCCGCAGGTGGTTAGGGCGGTCTGGCTCCCGTTCAGACCCGCGTTCCGGAACGCTTCGATCAGCTGTTCGCGCGGCCGCATGTGCCCGTCATCGGTCAGTAAATCCTTGAACGGCAGATTTACCGCGCCCGCCATGTGGCCAGCCCTCAGACCTGGGCGAGGCTCCTCGACGAGGCCCGCGAACCGGGGCCCGGGACGCGCATCCAGGACGCGCCACGCCGGATGGTCCAGGGCGGCGGCGACGTCGGCGCTATCGGCGACGGCCTCGGCGTTCAGGCGGGCATGGAACGCCACCGGCCTGGGCCGCGTCATCGGCCCGGTCTGCAACAGCCGACCCTCGGCCCGCCAGGCCGGGAGCCCGCCGTCCAGCACCCGGACGCGCTCGGCGCCCATGACGCGCAGCATCCACCAGGCCCGGGCGGCCGAGAACAGGCCCAGGGCGTCATAGACCACGATGTCGTCGGTCTCGCTCACCCCCAGCGCACCCATTGAGGCCGCGAAGGCCTCGGGCGATGGAAGCATGTGGGGCAGGGGGGTGTCCTGCTTGGACACCGCGTCGAGATCGAAGAACCGCGCGCCGGGAATCCGCGCCGCCCCGAAGGCTTTTCGCGCGTCGGTTCCGTCCAGGTGCCAACTGGCGTCAAGGATCCGCAGATCGGGCTTGCGCAGATCCCGCTCGAGCTCGTCGGTGGAGATCAGCGGACTGGCCATGCGCCCTAGGTCTCGAGCACCAGCTGAATCACGTCGGTGCGGCGCGACCGGAACCCGGCCTCGCAATAGGCCAGATAAAAGCGCCACAGACGGCGAAAGCGCTCGTCGAAGCCCATCCGCGCGATGCCAGGCCAGGCGATGTCGAACCGCCGCATCCATTCCGCCAAGGTGGCGGCATAGGACAGGCCGAAGCGCTCGACCGCCGACCAGCTGAGTCCGGCCTCGGCGATCACGGGCTTCAGCGCCGCCTCGCTGGGCAGCATGCCGCCTGGAAAGATGTATTTCTGGATGAAGTCGGTCCGCTTGTTGTAGCCGCCGAACAGGGCGTCCTCGATGGTGATGATCTGCAGGCCAGCCTTGCCGCCGGGGGCCAGCACGCTGGAAATCTTGCCGAAATACACCGGCCAGTATTCCTGGCCGACCGCTTCGAACATCTCGATCGAGGCGACCCGGTCGAAGCGACCCTCGACGTCACGATAGTCAATCAGGCGGATGTCGGCCCGGTCGGCAAGTCCCGCCCGGGCGATGCGCTCTGACGCAAAGGCGTGCTGCTCTTTCGAGATGGTGATGGCCGTAACCTGCGCGCCGATCTCACGCGCGGCGAATTCGGCGAACCCGCCCCAGCCGCAGCCGACTTCCAGCACCCTCATCCCGGCTTTCAGGTCCATGGCCCCCGCCAGGGTCTCGTACTTGCGCGCCTGCGCCGCCTCCAGACTATCGTTGGCCCCGGCGAACACCGCTGAGGAATAGGTCATGGAGGGGTCGAGCCAGGCCGAATAGAAGGCGTTGCCGAGATCGTAGTGGGCGTGGATGTTGGACTTTGACCCGGCCCGGCTGTTGCGGTTCAGCCGGTGACCGATCCAGTTCACCGCCTTGATCAGCGCATTGCCGTCGAACAGCCGGCGGATGCCGTCGTAATTGCGCACAAGCGCTTCCAGCAAGGCGGCGAGGTCGGGCGTGTCCCATTCCCCTTCCATGTAGCCCTCGGCGAAGCCGATATCGCCGGACCGCAGCACGCGCCGCGCAAAGCGCCAGTCGTGAATGGTCAGGACCCCCGTCGGCCCAGGCTGGGTCCCCGCCATGTCGTGGGTCGCGCCGCCGGGCAGGGTGACGTGCAGCCGCCCGATGCTCCAGTTCTGACCGAGCAGTCGCAGCAGCATCCGCGCCACGGGCGGCGCGCCGTGGGGAACCGGGTCCTGCGGATAGGCGACAGCGGTCATTGGGCCTCAGTCCTCGGCGTCGGACGATCCGACCGACTTGAGCGCGTCAAGCGCCCGCTTGCGCGCCTCGGCATGATCCACGATCGGACGCGGATAGTCACGGCCAAGCTTGATGTCCGCGCGCTCCAGCGCCTCGGCCGGCGCGGTCCACGGCGCGTGCAGCCAGCGCTTGTCGAGCCTGGAAAGCTCGGGAACCCATTTCCGCACATAGGCGCCATCGCCATCGAACTTCTCGCCCTGGGTGACCGGATTGTAGATGCGGAAGTACGGGGCCGCGTCGGCGCCGGATCCCGCGATCCACTGCCAGTTCTGCACATTGTTCGCGAGGTCGGCGTCCACAAGGGTGTCCCAGAACCAGGCCTCGCCCTCGCGCCAGTCGATCAGCAGGTCCTTGATCAGGAACGAGGCGACGATCATCCGCACCCGGTTGTGCATCCAGCCCGTGACCCAGAGCTGGCGCATGCCGGCGTCTACGATGGGATAGCCGGTCTGGCCGCGTTTCCAGGCCTTCAGCCCTTTTGCGTCGGTGCGCCAGGGCATGCGGTCGTATTCGGGCCGGAACGCCTTTTCGACCATCTGCGGGAAGTCGTGCAGCAGGTGCGCCGAGAACTCCCGCCAGGCGATTTCGGAGGCGAACTTCTCGGCCTGGGCGGCGGGCGCACGGCTATCGCGCGCCGCCTCGATCGCCCGCCAGGGGCTGATCTCGCCCCAATGCAGATGCGGAGACAGCCGGCTGGTGCCGAGCTTGCCGGGGATGTCGCGTCCGTCGGCATAGTCGTCCAGGACCCCGTCCAGAAAGCGGCGCAAGGCGGCCTTGGCGCCGTCTTCGCCGGGCGTCCCGTCGAAATCTTTCGACCAGTCGGGCCGGGTCGGGTGCAGCTTCCAGTCGTCGATGTCGTCGCTCTGCAGGCGCGAAACGGAGTGCATCTGCCGTGGTCCCGTCGTGTGCGGCGGCGGGTCGGCCACCTTCCACAGGGCGTTGGCGAACGGCGTATAGACCTTGTAAGGCCCGCCCGTCTGGGTCCGGATCGTGCCTGGCTTGGCCAGGGTCAGGCCATCGAACACCTGCACCTCGACGCCATCCGCCTCCAGTCCCTGGCGGATGTCGCCGTCTCGCTCGGCGGCCTCGGGCTCGACCAGCCGGTTCCAGCAGACGCGGGTCGCGCCCGTCTGCTCGACCAGGCGGCGAAGTTCGGCCTCGGACTCCCCGTGCCGGAGGATCAAGGGCGCGCCCTTATCCTTTAGCGCCTCGGCCAAGGCCCGCAGCGACTTGTCCAGCCACCACAGCGAGGCCGCGCCCATCGGCCGGCCCAGCAGTCTGTCGTCCAGGATGAAGACCGGCACCACCGGCCGCCCGGTCGCCGCCGCCCGGGCCAGGGCCGGATTGTCGGCCAGGCGCAGGTCGCGCCGGAACCACACGATCGCCGTCGTCTCGTCAGTCGCCATCCATGCGCCCCGCTGCTAGTTTGATAGCTTGCAAGCGCGAACGCGCGACGCCACCTGTTGGCCGCATTCCAAGCCTCGAGGAACCGCCCGTGAGCCGACCCAACGCCGTCATCGACATAAAGGAAGGCCTGTCGCGCCCCGTCTCCATCGGCGGCGGCCAGCGCATCGTCTTCATCGCCGGCCCGTGCCAGTTGGAAAGCCGCCAGCACGCCTTGGAGATGGCCTCGGCCCTGAAGGAGATCGGCCAGCGGCTAGACGTCGGCATCATCTACAAGACCAGTTTCGACAAGGCGAACCGCACCTCGGCCAGCGCCGCGCGTGGTTTCGGGCTGGAAGGCTCGCTGCCGATCTTCGCCGAAATCCGCGAGACCCTGGGGCTTCCCGTCCTCACGGATGTCCACACCGAAGAGCACTGCCGCATCGCCGGCGAGGTAGTGGATGTGCTGCAGATTCCCGCCTTCCTCAGCCGCCAGACCGACCTGCTGCTGGCCGCCGCCGCCACCGGCAAGGCCATCAACATCAAGAAGGGCCAATTCCTCGCTCCCTGGGACATGAAGAATGTCATCGCCAAGGTGACTGGAGCCGGAAATCCCAATGTCATGGCCTGCGAACGGGGCGCCAGTTTCGGCTACAACACTCTGGTGTCGGACATGCGCGCCCTGCCGGTGCTGCGCGACATCGGCTGCCCAGTGGTGTTCGACGCCACCCACAGCGTGCAACAGCCGGGCGGTCAGGGGACCTCCTCGGGCGGGCAGCGCGAGTTCGTGCCGGTGCTGGCCCGCGCCGCCGTGGCCGTGGGCGTGGACGCCGTTTTCATGGAGACCCACCAGGATCCGGACAATGCCCCTTCGGACGGCCCGAACATGGTGCCGCTGGATCAGTTCGAGGCTTTGGCGGCCGAGGTGATCGCCTACGACGATCTGACCCGGTCGATGCGACTGAAGCAGCCGAGTTAAGTGATGTTGCTCGCACTGGCTGCCTCGCTGCTCTCGCCCCCTGACCATGTTCCGGTCGCAGTCGCGGAATCAGGGGCCGAGGCTGTCTCGGCTCACCTTCTGAGCGAGGCGGACAACGCCCGAATCGTTGGACGGAGCCTCGGTCCGTCGATGAATTCCCGGCATGCATACAAGGCTATCTTCTGGGAGAGGCCCGAGCCGGCGGCTGCGGACGCCAATCTGTGCATCAGGCTCGCGCATAGGATCAGCTTCGATCCGAGTGGGCCGGCGTCTCAATGGCGTCCTGAAGTTGGGCTTGGTGTCAGGTCGCGGGACTTCGGACCGGAGTTCGCCACCGTTTTTCCCGACGAGGCGACGACTGAGCGCTGCGCAGAAGCGGCTGGGTGGGTGCCTGCCGGAGACCAGTCCGAGGCCGTCTCTCAATATATGGCCCGACTAGTTGATGCCGTGGAGGCAGCGCGCGGCGCGGAAGAATTGCAGTTTCGACTGGCTTGTCGACCGGAAGCCAAGGCTGAATGCGCAGAAGCCCGACAGATTTTGGCGACTTTGCCGCTCGATCGATTGAATAGCATTCATTTGGAGAGTGACAACTACGAGATGGTCGTAACGGACCAGGGCGCGACGGTGCGTCCACTGACGCCCGACCGCGAGGGTCGCTGGCCGCGAGCGGTTTTCTCATTCGAGTCCGATTTTGGTGTCTCCCAGCCGTGGATGGTGACCGTCTCCGGCCCCGAGGAACTAGAAGGTGTTCTGTTGAAGCGCATCACCTTGGTGCGATTCTAAGTTCACGCGCGGTTCTGGACGCGAAGCATGCCGCGCGATAGCTCGATGATTATGGATCTCGGCCAGCTTCAGAGCCTGCTCGATCGGATCAATGGGATCAGCGTCGCCTGCGTCGGCGACCTGATGCTGGATCGCTATGTCTATGGCGAGGTCAGCCGCATTTCGCCCGAGGCGCCGATCCCGGTGCTCAAGGCCCAGCGAGAGGTGGCCATGCCAGGCGCGGTGGGCAATGTGGCGAGGAACGTCGCGGCCCTGGGCGGACGGGCGCGGCTGGCCGGACTGATCGGGGACGATGCGGCGGCGCGCGAGCTGAAGTCCGCCCTAGCGCGAGAGGGGGGGATCGACAGCTTCCTTGAGGTCGCGGCCCATGGCGTCACCACGGTCAAGACGCGCTTTGTCGCCGCCGGGCAACAGCTGCTGAGGCTGGATGCGGAAGAGGCGGAGAATGCGGGCGGCGATCTGAGCGCGTCGGCGGCATTTTCAGAGACTTCGGTCATTCTGCTATCAGATTACGCCAAGGGCGCGGTCAGCGAGACCGTAGCGCGCGCGGCAGTCGCAACAGGGCGACCGGTGATCGTCGATCCCAAGGGTCGCGACTTCGGCCGCTACGGCGCCGTGGCGGTGATCAAGCCCAACGCCTCGGAACTGGCCGCTGCAACGGGCCTCCCGACCAGAACGGACGCCGAGGTCGAAACGGCCCTGGCCGCCCTGATGGACCGCTGCGAGGCCCAGGCCCTGATC
>CAXBPJ010000086.1:0-6611 GCA_963977325.1 uncultured Brevundimonas sp.
GCGGAGGCCACATGGCCAGTGCTCGACGCGTTCGCGCGGGAAGGCTTGGCCGGAGCCGTGCTCCGACCTGGCCAGATGGCCGGATTGCCCCGATGGATGCAGGCGCGCGTGCGTCCCTTCGCGGTTTCCGACAGCTTCGCCGTGCTGCCCGTCGGCACCGTTCTCTCAACGCCGGCGCACACGCGGGATCGCGTCGTGAGACATGAGCTGACGTCCACAGATGCACTGGTGGCGGCGACGGCGCAATCGATCATCAGATCACAGCTCGGGGGGCGGACGAGCGGCGGATCCGGCGAATTGGTGACCGCCTATATCGATCCGCTGTCCTTGCTGGCGGTCCAGCGAACGGTAAACCCCAAGGCTGCGGAAAGTTGGAACGCCGCAGTGCGCAATCAGGCCGACTGGACGCGCGCCGGATGGACGCGCGGCGACGACGGCTACGATTTCGCCAACGGCTTGAGCGAAGTGGCGCTCGACATCCTCGACAACATGATTGGCGGCCTTGCGACCTGCGGTGCGGAAACCCTCGATCCCGAAACGTCGTTTGACCGCGAGGCGCTCGCCAACTGGATCGACGACGTTCGGGCTTGGGACGTGGTGGTCGAGCAGCGCCGCGGTCCACGGCGCATGCGCCAATCGTTTGTCCGTCGCTACGATAACGCCTTTCGTCAGGCTTTGCGCGTGGGGGCTTCATGAGCCGAGCGGCGGTCAAACCCAGCTCGAGCGTGGCCGAAGGTCGAGAGGCGATCGACCTGGACTGCCTGCGCAGCCTGGCCGCTCTCGGCCTCCCCGACCGGCCCCGCAGTCGGCTGGTGGTCGGGGCCGAAGGCGCGCGTTTGGCGCAGCTCGTCGATGAGGTGATCGGCGCGAGCCCGGGGCAAATTGTCACCGTGGATCGTCGTGGCGCACGGGATCCCGATTTTGGTCAGGAGCACAACCTGATTGTCACTTGCGGGGTGTTGGGGGGTGGAACGGTGTCGGACGCGGCGCGCTGGGTCGCCGGCATGGCTGCGGCCCTGTCTCCGAGTGGCCGGCTGGCGGCGGCCATCGAGACGTTTGCGACGGCGACGTCGGACGGAAGGGCGGACGTGGTGCTGTTCCCCGATCTGGGAGCGCTCGGACTCCTGGGGGCCGACATCGAGGATCGAACGCCCCTCACGCCGGCGGCCTGGCTGGCCCTGCTGTCGTCTGCGCGACTAAGCGTGCGCGCCATGGCCGGTTACGGCGAGGAGCCGCTAGGGGCCGAGGTGCTGGAGCGGCACGCGGCGCGGCTGGCCCCGTTCGACCCCCGCGAGATCGCGACAGGGCGGCTGCTCGTCGTCGCCGACAAGCCCGGAGCGCCGGCGTGAAGCTGAACCGCAAGGCCGAGAAACTGGTGACCCTGGCGCGCGAGACCGTGTTTCCGCCGCGGCACGAGCTTGAGCCCGAGGAGGATGCGGCTCAGGACCGAGCAGTTGCGGTCTGGCGGGATCTGTTCCAGCCCTTCGCGCCTCTGGTCGACGACGCCGACGTCTTAGAAATCGGTTGCGGTGACGGGCGCCTGGCCGCTCGCCTGATCACGCACGGAGCAGCGCGGTCGGCCGTCGGCCTGGCGCCGGGCGGAGATTTCGGGCCGTACGACAGTCTGGAGGGTCGGCTCACGCTATCGAGCGACCTCACGATCCTCGACACGCTCGACGACGGCGTCGTCGATCTGGTGTTGGCGCGCGATCTGGATGCGACCCTGCCGCTGGACGGGCTCGAGCGGCGCCTCTCGCGCATCTACGATTTGTTACGCCCGGGTGGCGAGGCGGTGTTGCGGCTCAGATGCTTTACCCCCGGCGGCCAGATCGGCGCCGGGGCGGGCTATGGCGTCATGACGCCCAGTGCCTGGACCATCATCCTCATGCGTGCCGGATTCGAGATCGTCGGTGGGGCGCAGGTGTGGCGCGATCAACATGTTCAGTCGCGCGTCGATGAGCTGTTGCCTGAAACCAGCCCCGAAGAACGCGGCTGCGCCGAGTTGCGCCTGCACTTGGTGCGGCCTTGGGAGAGTTGGGAACTGGCCGGCCTGACCGCGCGCCGCTCCAAGCGCCGTCGCTGATCGGGGGGCTTCGGCCCGGCCTTCGTTGACACCGCCGCCCGGCCGTCCGTAAAGCCTGATCACCGATATCCCCGCCTGATTTCACTGGGCTTTTTGAGAACCGTTCGCATGTCGCACGCCGCCGATGCGAAGGACGACCAGACCGGTCGCTTCGCCGTCCCGGGAAAGCCGTGCCCGCTGTCGCCGCATCTTCAGGTGTGGCGCTGGCATGTCACCATGCTGGCCTCGATTCTGTTCCGGGTGACCATCGGCGCGGCCAGCGTCGGCGCCCTGATCGTGCTGGGCTGGCTGACGGCCCTGGCCTTCGGGCCTAAGGCCTACACGGGCTTTCTGACGGTCGCCGCCTCGCCGTTCGGCCTGTTCATCGGCTTCGGCCTGACCGTGGTGCTGTTCTCTTTCATCCTTAATGGCGCGCGTCATGAGACGAACGATCTGGGTGCGGGCCTGACGGTCAAGACGGCCAACACCCTGGCCAGCCTGTGCGTCTGGGGTCCGGTTGTCCTGGCTGTCGTCCTCTGGGCCGCGCTGTTCGCCACCGGGAGGGTGTCGCTGTGAGCGAGGGACGCTTCAGAAATCGCGTGAAGATCTCCGAGCGCCACGGCTCGGGCGAGTGGAAGGTCGAACGCATTGCCCTGGCCATTCTGGTGGTGCTCGGCGTCTGGGTCGCGGCCAGCGCCTTCTCCCTGGCTGGCGGCGGTTATGAGGGCGCGATGGACTGGTTCGCCAGCCCGCTGAACGCCGTGCTGGCCGGCCTGACCCTGGCAGTCTTCTTCGGTTACGTCTCGATCGCCTGGAAGGTGATCATCGAGGACTACATCCACCGCGCGGAAAACAAGGCCCTGCTGCTGGCTCTGGTCAACATCGTCTGCCTCGTGGCCACGGCGGCCGGGGTCTTCTTCATCGTGCGGCTGGCGCTGGGCTCGGCGCCGCTGCCGGCCGGCCTGGGACTCTGATCGGATGAGTGCGTATCAGTTTGTCGATCACGAGTATGACGTCGTCGTCGTCGGGGCCGGGGGCTCCGGTCTCCGCGCGGCTCTGGGCGCGGCCCAGCAGGGGCTGAAGGTCGCCTGCGTCACCAAGGTCTTCCCGACCCGCTCCCACACCGTGGCGGCCCAGGGCGGCATCTCGGCGGCCCTCGGCAACATGGGCGAGGACGACTGGCGCTGGCACATGTTCGACACCGTCAAGGGGTCGGACTGGTTGGGCGACCAGGACTCCATCGAATACCTGTGCCGCAACGCCCCCAAGGCGGTCTATGAGCTGGAGCACTGGGGCGTGCCCTTCTCCCGCACCGACGAAGGCAAGATATATCAGCGCGCGTTTGGCGGCATGACCCGCAACTATGGCGAGGCGCCGGTCCAGCGCACCTGCGCCGCCGCCGACCGCACCGGCCACGCCATCCTGCACACCCTCTACGGCCAGTCAGTCAGGCGAGAGGTGAAGTTCTTCATCGAGTATTTCGCGCTCGACCTGATCATGCAGGACGGCGCCTGCACCGGCGTGACAGCGTGGAAGCTGGACGACGGCGCCCTGCACCGCTTCCGCGCCAAGATGGTGGTGCTGGCCACCGGCGGTTACGGCCGGGCCTATTTCAGCGCCACTAGCGCCCACACCTGCACCGGCGACGGCAACGCGATGGTGCTGCGCGCCGGGCTGCCGCTGCAGGACATGGAGTTCGTCCAGTTCCACCCGACCGGCATCTACGGCGCCGGCTGCCTGATCACCGAAGGGGTGCGCGGCGAGGGCGGATACCTGACCAATTCCGAGGGCGAGCGGTTCATGGAGCGCTATGCGCCGACCGTGAAGGACTTGGCCCCGCGCGACATGGTTTCGCGTTCCATGACCATCGAGATTCGCGAAGGGCGGGGCGTGGGCCCGAACAAGGACCACATCTTCCTGCACCTGGATCACCTCGATCCCAAGATCATCCACCAGCGCCTGCCGGGCATCTCCGAGAGCGCCCGCATCTTCGCCGGAGTGGATGTGACGAAGGAGCCGATCCCGGTGCTGCCGACAGTCCACTACAACATGGGCGGCATCCCCACGAACTATCACGGCGAGGTGCTGACCAAGGTCGGCGACGACCCCGACGCCGTGGTGCCGGGCCTGATGTCGGTGGGCGAGGCGGCCTGCGTCTCGGTTCACGGCGCCAACCGCCTTGGCTCCAATTCGCTGATCGACCTCGTGGTGTTCGGCCGCGCCGCCGGCCTGCGCTGCGGCGAGGTGGTGGACAAGGCCTCCGCCGTGCCTGACGCCCCGGCATCGGCGACCGAGGCGCACCTGGCCCGACTCGACCGCTTCCGCCACGCCTCGGGATCGACTCCGACCGCCGTGTTGCGCCTGGACATGCAGAAGGCCATGCAGGAGGACGCCGCCGTCTTCCGCACCGGCGAGACGCTGCAGAAGGGTGTCGACCGTCTTCACGACATCTTCGCTCGGGGCAAGGACATCCAGACCACCGACCGGAGCATGGTGTGGAACACCGACCTGGTCGAGACGCTGGAGTACGACAACCTGATCGGCCAGGCCGTGGTCACCATCGAGGGCGCCCTGAACCGCACCGAGAGCCGCGGCGCCCACGCGCGCGAGGACTATCCCGACCGCGACGATCAGAACTGGATGAAACACACCCTGGCGTGGCTGGATGAGGACAAGGGCCGATCCAGGATCGATTACCGCCCGGTCCACAGCTACACCATGAGCGAGGACGTGGATTACATCCCGCCCAAGGAACGGAAGTACTGAGCATGGTGCAGCTCACCCTCCCCAAGGGCTCCAAGCCCGCCCAAGGCAAGGTCCACAAGGCCCCCGCCGGCGCCCAGAACGTCAAGTCCTACAAGGTCTATCGCTATGACCCGACGACCGACGAGACGCCGCGCTGGGACCTCTATGAGGTCTCGGCCGACGACCACGGCCCGATGCTGCTGGACGCCCTGATCCACATCAAGAACACGATCGACCCGACCCTGGCCTTCCGGCGCTCGTGTCGCGAGGGCATCTGCGGTTCATGCTCCATGACCATCGATGGGCGCAACACCCTGGCCTGCACCAAGGGCTGGGACGAGTGTTCGTCGTCCCACATCACCATCTCGCCCCTGCCGCACCAACCGGTGGTGCGCGACCTGGTGACGGACCTCAGCCTGTTCTACGCCCAGTACGATTCGATCCAGCCCTGGCTCCAGTCCGACGAACCGGACCCGGAGAAGGAGCGGCTGCAGTCGCCCGAGGACCGCGAGAAGCTGGACGGTCTGTACGAGTGCATCCTGTGCGCCTGCTGCTCGACCTCCTGCCCCAGCTACTGGTGGAACCAGGAGACCTATCTGGGCCCGGCGGCGCTGCTTCAATCCTATCGCTGGATCGCCGACAGCCGCGACGACGAGACGCAAAAGCGGCTCGACGACCTCGAGGATCCGTTCAAGCTCTATCGCTGCCACACCATCATGAACTGCGCTCAGGTGTGTCCCAAAGGCCTGAACCCCGCCAAGGCCATCGCCGAGACCAAGAAGCTGATGGTCGCCCCCAGCCGCAAACGGTCGGCGGCCTGACCACATGGCTCGGCGCTACGACGCGAAGAGCGTCAGCCCGAACGTCTCAAAGTGTCGAAAATCCCGATCCTGCGCGAGCAGCGGGGTTGCGGCGTCGATACAGGCCTGAGCGACCAGGACGTCGCCGAGACGCGCCTTGAACCCCTGACGGCTGACGTCGGCGCGCAACCGTCCCGCCCGCTCCCAATATGCGTCGATGATGGGCAGGGTCGCGAGATCGCGGATCAGGTCGGCCTGAACCTTGGGCAGCAGCGTCGCCGAGGACAGCTCAGCCACGACGACTGGCGGCAGGATCAGGCGATGAGTTCGGAGAGCCTGCTGGAATCGTTCCGAAATACCGGGCGACATCGCTTCGCCCTTCAGCCAGGCGATGAGCACGCTCGAGTCCGCGGCGATCACGCCTTGGGTCCGTGGTCCCAAGGGCTCGGCTTGTCCTCGCGGAGTTCGGCCAGAGACCAGCCGTCCGTCTCCAGATCGACCGTACCGCCCATTTTCAGCAACTGTTCGCACGCCCAGGCGTGCCGCATTCGGCGCAGCGCCTCGCGAAGCGTCTCGCTGACCCCCTTGCCGGTGATCTCCATCCCGCTGTCCAAAAGCTCGACGGGAATGAAAGCCGTGATTTTTCGCATCTCGCCCATGACCGGATAATGCCATAGCCTGATTATGGCGTCGAGTTACGGCTTGCTTGGTCTCATCCGCTTGCTATGACCGCCGGATGGCCAAGATCACCTACATCGAGCACGACGGCCGCGAGCATGTCGTTGACGTGAAGCCCGGCCTGTCGGTGATGGAGGGGGCGATCCGCAATAATGTCCCGGGCATCGACGCGGACTGCGGCGGCGCCTGCGCCTGCGCCACCTGCCATGTCTATGTCGACGAGGCCTGGCGCAAGGCCACGGGAAGCCAGTCGGCCATGGAGGAATCCATGCTGGATTTCGCCGAGGAAGTTCAACCGAACAGCCGGCTGTCGTGTCAGATTCGGG
>CAXBPJ010000087.1:0-6569 GCA_963977325.1 uncultured Brevundimonas sp.
GGGTCTCGGCTGGACCGCTAAGGCCCTCAGAGCGGATCAGAGGCTGCGAATTCGCTGAGCGCGTCGATGACGGCCCGGTTCTGGTCTTCCGTCCCGATCGTGACCCGCAGCGCGTCGTTGAGGCCGTAGCCTCCGACCGGCCGAACGATGATTCCCTTCGCGTTTAGATAGTCGGTGGCCGCCTGGGCCGGTCGCTTGGGATCGGTGAAGCGGATCAGGACGAAGTTGCCGGCGCTGGGGAGGACCTCGTAGCCGAAACCTCGCAGGGCTTGGGTAAGGCGCGGGCGCCAGGTCTCGACCAGATCACGCGAGGCCTTGGTGTGGGCCTCGTCGCCCAGCGCCGCGACGGCCGCCTCGATGCCGGGGACGGAGACGTTGAACGGCAGGCGGATGCGGTCGACCGCCTCGGCCACGCCGAGGGGCGCATAACCGAAGCCAACGCGCAGCCCGGCCAGGCCGTGAATCTTCGAAAAAGTGCGGGTCACAACCAGATTGTCGCTGTCGCGCGCCAGGCCGAAGCTGCCTGTCGGGTTCGACGGGTTCGACACATACACGATGCGCGTGCGCTCATCGACCTGAGCCAGCAGGGCGTCGACCTCAGCTTTGAAATCGGGCTCGGGCGCCAGCTTGACCTCGGCCGAGCAGGCCTTGGCGCTGATCCGATAGGCTAGGAAACCGTACTCGCCGGTGACGATATTGTCCCCCGGTTCCAGATAGGTCTGGTTCAGAAGCGCAAAGACCTCGTCCGACCCATTGCCGAAGATCAGCCGGTCCGGCTCCAGGCCATGGTGCTCGACCACGGCGGCGCGAAGCTTTGACGCCCGGCCGTCGGGATAGAGGGCCAGGTTCTTGATCGCCGCCTCATAGGCCGCGCGCGCCTTCTCGCCGGCGCCCAGGGCGTTTTCGTTGGACGACAGTTTCATCGGTTCGGCGACGCCGGCGATGGCCGACTTGCCGCCGACATATGGGGCGATGCCCAGAATGCCGGGCTTGGGCGCGGGGGTGTCGGTCATCGGCTCTCGCTGTCGGTCAGAAAATCGGGCGGTCAGAAGGTCGGGGCCGCGCCGATGACGCCGGCCAGATCGCCGGGCAGCCCTGCCAGCCGCCCGTCCTCGCGCTGCACATAGCCCGCCAGCATGAACAGCTTCAAGCCGCCGCCCGCGTGCAGAAGGCGCCCAGGCAGGCCGGCGCGGGCCAAGGCGTCTTCCATAATGGGCGCGGTCTCGGCGGCGTCGGTGATCCAGAAGCTGCGATCCTCGCCGGTGGGGCCTGGCTGTTCCGCCGCGATCATCAGGGCGGTTGGGCGGCCATGGGGATCGTCCGGGAGGGCGGCGACCACCGCCAGAGCCGGCCGCACGAGCAGTTTGGCCCACCAGGCGCGGCCTTCCAGCTCGATCAGGGCCGGTCGGCCGGCCTCGGCGCCTCGCAGCGCCGTCTCGGGGTCAGCGGCGACGTCGAAGCCGCGACCGTAGCGATCAGCCGCCGCGGCGGCGGTCTGTGCCGTGGCCATCAGCGGCGGGCGCGCGGCAGCCTCGATCCGTCCCCACAGGGCCTTCAGCGCCTCGCCCTCGGCCCGACTGCGCGCGGCTCGGACCAGGCGTCTCAGGGCGATCGCCTCGGCGTCACGCGACAGGGTCAGGGCCCGCATCCGCGCCGCCAGGGCCAGGCCGAGGTCCGCGTCCAGCGCCAACCGCGCTTCGTCGAGCTGCGGCTCATCAAGCATCAGAACAGTTTTGGCGCAGGCGCGATCGGGAAGGCGCCGAGGTAGGTGCGGCCGTCGCGGAAAATCAGTTCCAGCTCAACCGGCCGGGCCGTGTCAGGCGTCGGGGCTGGAGCGGCGGGGGCGCCTTCGACCTCTTCAGAGGCATCGCGACCGGCCAGGCCGGCCAGCACCGGGGCCGCGCGACGCGCATCCAGCGTGACGACCCCCTGCAATCGTCCGTCATCGGACAGGGTCAGCACCGGGCTGGTCATCAGAGCCTCGGCGTCGCCGGCGCGCACCTCGCCCTTGACCGTCTGGAACCGGCCGCCAGCCGCGCTCCAGGCCGCCAGAGCCGTCGGAATGTCGGCGCCGCGCAGCGCCTCGGCGTCATCCACCACGGCCTCGAGCAGCAGATCCAGCCGCGTGTCGGCGGTCATGCGATCAATCGGCCCCTGCGGCCGTCCTCGCGCGCCCTCCAGCCGGAAGAAGACGTCGATCTGACGACCGCGCCCTGCAGCCTCATCCTCGGTCAGCTGATGCTGACGCAGGTGCAGCTCGATCCGGTCGGCGCCGGAGATGGGAAAGGGCTCGGCCCCGGGGTGCGCCGTGAATTCCGGCTCGACCAGTTGGAGGGCGATGGTCGGCTGGGGCGCCGTCAGTCGGGTCAAACTGGCGCGCGCCGGGCCGCCATTGATCGCGACCTTGCCCTTGTCCTCGCCCCGGGTCAGGACCAGGCCCTCTTCGGCCACGGCCACCCAGTGGGTGGGGGCGTAGGCATTGGCCTCGGCCACCAGGCGTGGAGCCGCCAGTTCATGGCCGGACGGCGCGGCCACCGTCACGTGCTCGACCTCAAATCGCGCCCGGAACGGCCATCCCGAAATGGCTTGATCCTGCCAGTCGATCGTCCAGCCCTGGGCGCGCAGTCCCTCGGCGCGCGCCTCTAGCTCGCCCTCGACTCGGTTGACCAGCCAGAACCACCAGCCCGTCCAGGCCACGAGACCGATCACCAGCAGGACGAACAGCCCGGCCATAGGCGAGGGGCCGGATCGGCGCGGGCGGGGAGCGGAAGTGTCGGCGGCCATGAGGCCTCTTAAGCAGGTTCAGGGGTCTGCAGGAACGCCTGAACCTGCTCGATGGCTTCCACGAGAGACATCCGCTGCACGTCGCAGCCCGGCGGCAGGCTGGCGAACAGGCGGGTGGGGGCGGCGGCGTCCAGCATCAGGAAAACGCCCCTGTCGTCGGCGCGGCGGATCAGGCGGCCAAAGGCCTGGGCGATGCGGGCTCGGGCCAGGGCGTCGTCATAGCGCGCGCCCCCGAACCGCTCGCGCCGCGCCTTGTGCAGCAGGTCCGGACGCGGCCAGGGCACCCGGTCGAAGGCCAGTAGGCGCAAGGATCGGCCGGGCACGTCGACTCCGTCCCTGACCGCGTCGGTGCCCAGCAGGCAGCTGTCTTCCTCGGCCCGGAAGATGTCGACGAGAGCTCCGACCTCCAGCGGATCGACGTGCTGGGCGTAGAGGGGCAGGCCGTGGCGGGCCAGGTCCGGTCCCAGCCGCTCATAGACCGCCTTCAGCCGGCGGATCGCCGTGAACAGGCCCAGGCTGCCGCCGCCGGAGGCCAGAAACAGCTCGCGCATGGCCGCGGCCGTCTGGCGCGGATCGTCCTTGGCCACGTCGGTGACGACGATCACCCGGCTGTTCTCCGCGTAGTCGAAGGGGCTCTCGACCTTGAGTGTCCGCGGCGGCTCGATCAGCCGGGCCGAGCCGGTGCGCAGGCGGGCCAGATCGAAGGGATCATCGTGCATCGGATCCGAGAGCGTAGCCGAGGTCACCAGCACGCCGTGGGCCGGCATGATGACCGCGGCCTCCAGCGGCACCGTCGGGTCGATCCAGTGGCGGCGCAGGGCCACATCGTGAATCCGGCCAAAGGCGACCTCGGCCGACAGCCAGTCCACGAAGTCGGGATCGGGTTCAGCCCCCGCCTCCTCCAGAGCCTGTAGCATCGAGCGCCAGGCCGGCAGGGTCATCCGCCCCCGACGTTCCAGGCCGCGCAGCGCCCCCTCGATCCGGGCGCGGGCCGAGGCGTCCAGCTCCGCCGCTTCGTCGTCGAGGATGTCTTCTAGGTGCCGCGCCAGCGCCAAGAGCGGCGCCTCGACGGCCGCCAGCGCCTGCGCCGCGCCCCGCGCCGTCTCGATTAGGGGCTCGATGGCGGGCTGCAGAGCGCATTCCATGCCGAATTCCGGCCCCTGCCGGCTCTCGCTGGTCCGTGCACGGAGTTGTTCAAGGGCGGCGGCGAAGAAGGCCTCGATCGGGCCGATCGGATTGACCTCGCCAGACGGCGGCGCGATCCGCCCCGACACCCCTTCGCCGGGCAGGGCGGCGGCGGCGCGGATAGCGTCCGACAGGGCCTGGCGGGCGCTCTCGCTGTCGGCCACCAGTTCGCCCAACCGCTGTTCTAGCCCGCGCCCGCGGCGGCCACGGCCCTCCGGCCCTCGGATCCAGCGGCGCAGCTCGGCCGTCTCCTGGCCCGAGAAGGCGGCGGAAAAGGCGCTGTCGGCGGCGTCGAACAGGTGGTGGCCCTCGTCGAACACCACCCGCTTCAGCGTCGCCGTCTCGGCGTCGGCGGGCTGGCCCCGCGCGCGCCGGGCGCCGTCGAAGGCGGCCTGGGTCATGACCAGAGCGTGGTTGGCCACCACCAGGTCGGCCCGGCGGCTGGCTCGAATCGTCTTTTCGACGAAGCAGGTGCGGTAGTGGGGGCAGGCGGCATGGACGCACTCGCCGCGCCGGTCGACGAGGTTGGCCGGCCCGGCCTGAGCGCCGGCCCCGACCGCGAACAGGCCGGGCAGCCAGCCGGGAAAGTCGCCCCCGGTCATGTCGCCATCGCGGCTGTGCATCGCCCAGCGGGCAGCCAGGGCCACGCCGATCAGGTCGCCGTTCCCCAGCTGGGCCGACTGCGCCATGTCCTGCAGGTTCAGCAGGCAGAGATAATTCTCGCGGCCCTTCCTGACCACGGTCTTGCGCCGCCGCTCGG
This sequence comes from uncultured Brevundimonas sp., assembly GCA_963977325.1. Lineage (GTDB taxonomy): Bacteria > Pseudomonadota > Alphaproteobacteria > Caulobacterales > Caulobacteraceae > Brevundimonas. The sequence continues at coordinate 4,730 of CAXBPJ010000087.1, forward strand.
CCTCGTCGGGCCACAGGGCGTGGCTCTCGCGGTCGATCTGGCGTTGCAGGGCGCGGGTGTAGGTCGAGACCCAGGCCGCTCCCTGATTCCGCTCGGCCCAGACCGAGGCGGGGGCGAGATAGCCGAGCGTCTTGCCGGTGCCCGTGCCGGCCTCGGCCAGCAGCACGCGGGGCCGGCCCTCCTCGTCGCGCGGCGAAAAGGCGAAGGCGGCCTCGGCGGCGTAGTCGGACTGGGTCGGGCGGGTCTCGTCCAGACCTGAGGCCTGCAGCAGCTTGTCCAGCCGGATGCGGGCGCTCTCGGAATCGACGGGCGCCGAGCCCGCCTCGCCCCGCGGCGCCTCGTCCTCCCACTCCGCCAGCCGCGACCAGACATCGAGGCCCGAGCCGCGATGGCGCCTCTCACGCAGCGGGCCTGACGCAAGGGCTGCCGTCACGCGCGGTCCCCAGGCCCAGCCGGCGCGGTCCAGCGTCTCGGCCAGGGTGAAGGCGACCTCGCGTTCGGGATAGGCGGGGTCCGCCAGTTCGGTGAGAAGGGCGGCCGCCGCGCCACGCAGAACGACGGCCTGGGCCTCCGCGCCGCGCGGCTCCTCAAGGCCCAATCCCAGCGCGAGACCGGCGGGGGAAGGGGCGCAAAAGGTCGCGGGCCGGACAAAGGCCCACAGCTCCAGCACGTCCAGCAGGTCGCGGCTGCGCGGCGGCGGGGCCAGCCCCAGGCGACGCGCGGTCAGCCCGGCATGGGCCACAAGCACCGGGCCGCCGGTGAAGACGCCCTCCGCCACGCCGCGCCCGATCCGCCGCGCGCCCTCGTCGTCGCACACCGCGCCCGCCCCTGGCGGCACGGCCAGCGCCGGCGGGAGGGGTTCGGCGGGTCGCGCCGTCCCGACCGCCGTGGGTGCGGCAATGTCAGCGGATAGGGTCACCGGTCGGATATAGCTGCTGATGGCCGGAAACGGAACGGGAACATCTGGCGTGTGGCCGGGCGACCGCCTATCGTGAGACACATGGCTCCCACCCGACCCCCGATCGCGCCCGAACCGCTCAAGCCGCCGCTGGGATTGCTGGGCGCCGGGGCGCTGATCCTGGTCCTGATCGCCGGCCTCTTGTGGTGGGCCAATGGGTCGGAGTGGGCCGCCCAGGATCGCTGCCTGGACTCGGGCGGCCGCTGGATCGACGGCGGATGCGACGCGAGCGCGGACGCGGGAGCCGCGTGACGACCCTTCCCCCTCTGTTCGCGGACTGGTTCGCGTCGCGGGGCTGGGCGCCGCGCCGGCACCAGCTGGAGATGGTCGCGGCCGCCGAGGCCGGGCGCCACGCCCTGCTGGTCGCGCCGACCGGCGGCGGCAAGACCCTGGCCGGTTTCCTGCCCAGTCTGATCGATCTGGCCGAGCGGGGCCCCAAACCCGAGAGTGGGCCGGGGGCGGGCGTCCACACCCTGTATCTCTCGCCGCTCAAGGCCCTGACGACCGACGTCGAGCGCAACCTGATGACGCCGATCCGCGAGATTGGGCTGAACATCCATGTCGAGAGCCGCACCGGTGACACCAAACAATCCAAGCGCCAGCGCCAACGGGACTTTCCGCCCGACATCCTGCTGACCACGCCCGAGCAGCTGGCCCTGTTCTGCGCCTGGGAAGGATCGCGGTCCTACTTCGCCGATCTGAAATGCGTGGTGCTGGACGAGGTCCACGCTATCTGGAGCGGCAAGCGGGGCGACCTGCTCAGCCTGGGCCTGGGGCGGCTGCAACGTTTCTCGCCGGAGATGCGGCGGGTGGCGTTGTCGGCGACCGTCGAGGACCCCAACCTGATCCGGGACTGGCTGGCGCCCGGCTGTCCTTCCCCCC
>CAXBPJ010000088.1:0-6546 GCA_963977325.1 uncultured Brevundimonas sp.
AGGTCGGCCGCGTTCAAGGGACGGGCCGGATTCGGCCCGTCCGTTTCGATCCTGCCGAGGCGCCATGGCCAAGATCAGTCCCGGAATGTTGCTGGCGCTCGGCCTGGGCGGAGCCATGGTGCTGACCGCCGCCGGGGTGCAGTGGTTCACGGGTGACGGCGAGCCCAATCGGCGCGCGGAGGCGCCGGCGGCTCGCGACACCTCGACCGCCCCCTCCCCCGGCGCCCTGCGTCCGGCCTTGCCCGACGACGAGCGGGTCAAGATCGCCGTGGTCGATCCGGCGCCGCCGATGCGTATCCAGCCCGGCCCGCGTATGGAGGTGATGTCGGCGGTGGAGAACGGTTTCAAGGGCTTCGTCCGCCGCTCGCGTCAGACCCTGGCCCTGAACCGCGCCCCGCCCCCGATCGTTGATGCGCCGGCCGACGACGCCGGCGCCCTGATCAACGGACAGACCTTCGCCGAACTCTCGGCGGACCGTACGGCGGGCGCCGACGCTCCGAATTGGCGTGACGAAGCGCCCCGACCCCGCGTGCGCACCTGGTCGGCCACGGTGGTGACGGGCGACGATCCTTGCGACCGGCTCGGATCGCGCGCCGATCGGCTGGTGTGCCGCGAGCCACGCCTGGCCGAGGCCGACGCCCGCATGCGTCAGGCCCTGGACCGCGCCGCCGAGGGTCCCGAGCGCGACGCGGTGCTGTCGGATCAGTCCCGCTGGCTGGCCGCCCGCGAGCGCGCCGCCCGGGACGGCCCCGGCGCCGTGGATCACATGTACGCCATCCGCCTGAGGGAGCTGGAGGGCCGCTGAGCCCTCACGAGGCCTTGGCCAGGGCCTCTTCCAGGCCGTTCTCGCGAACCTTGCGATACAGCGTCGAGCGGCCGATGCCGAGCCGCCGCGCGATCTCGGACATGTGGCCGGCATAGACCGAGATGGCGTGCTCGATCAGGTCGCGTTCGATGTCCTCCAAGGTGCGCATATGGCCGCGCTCGTCCAGCACGCGGATCGGGCTGTCGGGCGCGGGCGGCAGGGAGGCGAGGGTTTCAAGCGCCGACATCGGCGAACCGGCGACACCTTCGGCCGCCGGCGCGTCGGCCTGCGTCTCCGGCATGCTCAGCGGCGCGGCCAGACCGGATACCGCCGGGAAATCGTGCGGCTGCAGCCAGGCTCCATCGGCCAGAATGATGGCCCGATAGATGGAATTCTCCAGTTGGCGGACATTGCCCGGCCAGTCGAAATTCTGGAGCAGCGCCAGCGTCTCGGGCGCAAGGCCCTGAACGCGCTTGCCCTCCTCGACATTGAACCGGCCGATGAAGTGGGCGGCCAGGGCGGCGATGTCCTCGCGACGGTCGCGCAGGGCCGGGGCCTCGATCGGAAACACGTTCAGGCGGTAGAACAGGTCCTCGCGGAACCGGCCCTCCTTCACCTGGCCGGCCAGGTCGCGGTTGGTCGCCGACACCAGCCGCACGTCGACCTTGACCGGGCGCTTGGAGCCGACGGGATCGATCTCGCCTTCCTGAATGGCGCGCAAGAGCTTGACCTGCATGTCCAGCGGCAGCTCGCCGATCTCGTCGAGGAAGAGGGTGCCTCCGCTCGCCTCGGCGAACTTGCCCAGATGCTTGTCGGTCGCTCCGGTGAAGGCGCCCTTCTCGTGGCCGAACAGGATGGATTCCACCAGATTGGCAGGCAAGGCGCCGCAGTTGACCGCCACGAAGGGCTTGCCGGCGCGGTCACTGGCGCCGTGCAGGGCGCGGGCGATGACCTCCTTGCCGACGCCACTCTCGCCGGTGATCAGCACGGGGATAGTGGCCCGCGCGGCGCGTTCGCCCAGCGCCTTGACCATACGCATGGGGGCGCTGCCGCCGACCAGATCGTCGAAGCTGGTCCGGCCGCCGACGTGTTTCTTCAAGCGGACCACCTCCTGGGTCAGTTCGCCCATCTGCAGGGCGTTGCGGATGCCGATCAGGATGCGCTCGGGGCTGGCGGGTTTGACGAAGAAGTCCTGGGCGCCGGTCTGCATGGCGCGCACCACGCCCTCGATGCCGGCGTTGGCGGTCAGCACGATCACCGGAGTGCGCACGCCCGCGGCGCGCGCCTGTTTGAGGGTGTCGAGCCCCGACAGGCCCGGCATGACCAGGTCCAGCAGCACCACATCGGCGCCGCCGCCCGAGGTCAGGCGATCCAGCGCCTCCTGCCCGTTCTCGGCGTGGACGACCTGATAGCCGTCGCGGTCCAGCACCGCTTGGACCAGTCGCCGCTGGGTCGGATCGTCGTCGACGACGAGCACCGTCTTGGCCATTCGAACACCTTCACCATCATCACGGACGGCCGTCCTCGTTGATCGGGATCGGCTCGTTTCGGGACAGTTATGGAGGCGAGCGGGTGAAGATCGGGTTTAAGGCGGCGGCGCTTGGCTCCGACAATCGATGCCCGGATTGAACGCCAGCGCGTCGTCCCCGACGGAGAGATCCGCCCAGCGAGCATCGCGTCGGCCGATCCGGCCCTGGCGCATGGCCTCGGCGGCATCGTCGGGGGCGTCGCCGCAGGCGCCCAGGCGGTAGTCGCCCTGCCGTCGCCATTCGTCGCCCTCCCGCGCGAACAAGGTCATGGCCGAGCCGTGCGCCAGCAGCACCTCCTCCTGGCCGTCGCCATCCAGATCAATTGTCTGGGCCAAACAGTCCGTGTGCCTCCCGCACAGACCGCGGCCGGCCGCCGGGGCGAACCCCTCGGGCAGAACCGCCCCGGCCGGCCAGGCCACAATGACGGGGGCCGGCGAATGACGCTGTTCCAGCTCCCAGCCGTTGTCGGCGGCCTGAGCCTCGCGTGCCCGACGGGCGATCTCGGGATCGTCGGATCCGACGAGGTCCGCCAAGGCCCGCTCGCCGCGTTTGCCCGCGTCGAACTTCAGGAAGGCGTAGTCGAAGTCCTCGGTCGAGACGGCGCCGCGCTCCAGCCGGGCCAGCTGGTCGGCGACCGACAGGCGGCCGGGGTCGGCGAGGGGGCTGAACAGGGCCAGCAGCACGACCACCACCGAGACGGCCGCCGCCACATTGGTCCGCTCCAGCGGGGCCATCCAGGCGCGGCGACGCAGGGTCGCGACCGCCGCCCAGCCGTAGCCGCCGGCATAGACCGCGCCGACCAAGGCGCAGGTTAGGGCGATGATCCGCTCGGGCGTCAGGCCGTGCTGGCCGATCCTGAGCGCCAGCCCCCACAGCGCCAGGGCGATCAGCGGCGTCAGCAGAACGGCGGCGACGGGCGCGGCCCAGCGCAGGGGCCGGGCGGGCCGGTCCTCGGGATCGCCGTCCTGATAGGCGGCGTTGATCAGGATGATCAGGGCCGCGGCGGCGGCCAGCATCATGGCCGTGGCGCTGGGCCCGCTGAACAGACCGCTGAGCCCGGTGAAGGGCAGGGCCAGCAGGAAGGCCGCGACCAGGCCGGTCATCACCGGCAAGAGCCAGCTGAGCAGCATCAGGGCCACGGTGCGCACGCCCCGGATCAGCCCGTCGCGCACATCGGTCAGATGCACGGCGGCGGCGAAGCTGAGGGTCGTGGCCGGGGCGGCGAACCAGTCCTGTCGGATCAGGTCCGACAGGGCCTCGACGCCGATGACGCGGAACAGGCCGGCCCCCAGGAACAGCAGCAGCCAAAAGGCGCCGACGAAGCCGGCCGACAGGACCAGCTGGACCCCCGCCTTCCAGGCGGTGTCGAAATAGGCCGGATAGGGCGCGATCCAGCGCCGCGCCTGAAGCGCGGGCAGCAGCAGGTGATGGGCGACGAACAGGAGGGCCAAAGACGCCATCACTGTCGGGAAGGAGGGCTCGAACGCACGGCGCCACTCGGGCGGGATCTGGTTCATCGCCTCCCACGCGCCGAAGCCGACGACCGCCGCCGCGACCAGGCCCCACGCCGCCAACCAGCGCCAGCGCATCCGCCCGGCCGCCCCCAGGAGGACGACCGGCGCCAGGATCGACGCCATCAGCAACGCCGCAAAGAGCACCGGTTGGTTGGCAGGCCAGGCGAGGGGCGGCGGGGCGGCGTCGGCGGGCATGAAGGCGCGGCCGCCCGAGGCGCTGCGGATCAGCCACCAGACCATCGCCCCCTGCGCCAGCCCGACCGTCAGCCGGAACAGGCCGACGGCGCGGCGGGGCGCCTCAGCGGGCGGCGGCGCGGGGGCGACGGTATCGGTCATGACGGATGGACCTCGGCGGCGGGATAACGGTCACGCACCACTTCCACCGACCGCGCACACAGTTTTCGCAGCGCCTCGCCGTCGATGGCGTCCAGCCGCTTGATGTAGAGGCAGGACGAGCCGGTCCGCACCCTGCCCAGCGCCGCCACCATCGCCTCGCGCCCGACAAAGCCGGGCATGACATAGACCACCAGCTCCGCCTTCCGGGGCGACAGGCCGATCACCGGCCAGGCCCCGGTCGGCCCCTGATAGGCCCCGAACCCCACGATCGACGGCCCCCACATCACCGGCCGCTCGCCGGTGATCTCTCCCAGCATGGCGGCGACGGCTCGCGCGTCCTCGCGTCGCCGCGCGTCGGGCACGGCCGCCAGGAAATCCTCGACCGAGGCGTCGGTTGGACGGGTCTTGGGTTCGGGCAGGGGACTTGCTCGCGGTGACAACTGAACCGTGTTAGCCGTATCGCATGCCGACCATAGCCTTCTTTCGCGGCATCGCCATCCGCATGTTCTTCAACGACCATGCGCCGGCGCATTTTCATGCCTTCTATGGTGGTCACGAAGCCAAGTTCGACATCGAGACGGGAGAGGTCATCGGCGGACGACTGCCGCCCGCTCAGCGCAAGCTCGTCCAAATGTGGATCGCGATGTATAGTGTCGAACTGGGCGCGGCGTGGCGCGCGGTGCGGAGCGATGTCTCGCCGGAACGGATACCGGGACCGGATGCCGACAATGACAACTGAACTGGTCAGGGTGAAGCGGCTGGAACGGCTGGGCGGCTATCGGCTCAAGCTGTGGTTTTCGGACGGCCGCGCCGGAGAATGGGACTTCTCCGAGCTGTCGCGCGCTGATCGGCCAATGATCGCGCCGTTCAAGGACCCCGCCTATTTCGCCCGCGTCTTCCTGGAGTTTGGCGCCCTGACCTGGCCAAACGGCTACGATTGGGCGCCGGATGCCTTGCACGCCGACATGGCGAAGGCCGGGGTGCTCAAGGTTGAAAGCGCGGCGGCTTGACACGAGATGCTGGGCCGACAGCTCAGCACTTCATGCGTGAGGTCTTGCCAAGAGCTGACGCTTACGAGCATGCAGAGAATGAACTCTCCGCCGCTGCTGCAGCTACCGGCTTCGATCAGCACGGGACAGCTTCGACCCGCGCTTGTTCGACAGCTTTCGATTTGGCGATTGCTCTCGACGGGCTGGCGGACCGGTTCGCCTTCGAGCGTGGACTGGCTGGCCGGAAGGCCGCCTTGGCTGTGGTGCGACCGCTGTGCAGGATTGCTAGCTCGTATCGTCCCGATGCCATTGACCGGATCACCGCTGTGGCGGTCGCCTATAAGCATTATCTCGTTCCGACCCGCATCTTCCGCTGTCGAGCCTGAAGGACGTGCTGTGCGCGGCACTCGGTTATGGTCTCGACGGCTACGGTGTTGGGAAAATGGGCGGGCCAGAGATCATCCTCTGGGACCGAAACGAAACTGGCTGGAAGTTCATGGGCGACGCCGCTGCTGCGCTGATCGGATGGTCTGCAGTGCTTACTGACTCAGACCCCAGCTTTAGACCGCAAGCAGCCCATCTTGGTTTGGCCGTAGGCGACGCCTAAAGCCCCTTCACGATCCCCTCGACCATCTTCTTGGCGTCGGCGAAGAGCATCATGGTGTTGTCGCGGAAGAAGAGTTCGTTCTCGACCCCGGCGTAGCCCGAGCCCATGCCGCGCTTGATGAACAGGACGGTGCCGGCCTTTTCCACGTCCAGGATCGGCATGCCGAAGATCGGCGACTGGGGGTCGGTCTTGGCCGAGGGGTTGGTGACGTCGTTGGCGCCGATGACGAAGGCGACGTCGGCGCTGCTGAACTCGGAATTGATGTCCTCCAGCTCGAACACCTCGTCATAGGGGACGTTCGCCTCGGCCAGCAGCACGTTCATGTGGCCGGGCATGCGGCCGGCGACGGGGTGGATGGCGTATTTCACCTCGACCCCCTCGGCCTTCAGCAGGTCGGCCATTTCGCGCAGGGCGTGCTGGGCCTGAGCCACCGCCATGCCGTAGCCGGGGACGATGATGACCTTGGACGCGTTCTTCATGATGAAGGCGGCGTCCTCGGCTGACCCCTGTTTCACCGGCCGCGTCTCGGCCGGGCCCGCCGCATCGCCGCCGAAGCCGCCCAGAATGACCGAGACGAAGCTGCGATTCATGCCCTTGCACATGATGTAGCTGAGGATCGCGCCCGACGAGCCGACCAGGGCGCCGGTGATGATCAGGGCGATGTTCTCCAGCGTGAAGCCCAGCGCCGCCGCCGCCCAGCCGGAGTAGGAGTTGAGCATCGACACCACCACCGGCATGTCGGCCCCGCCGATGGGGATGATCAGGG
>CAXBPJ010000089.1:0-6543 GCA_963977325.1 uncultured Brevundimonas sp.
TACAGGCTGGTGGTCTTGCCCGAGCCTGTGGGGCCGGTGACCAGAATGATGCCGTTGGGCTCGGTCAAGGCCGCGCGGAAATGCTCCAGCGAGACTGGGTCCAGGCCCAGCTCCTCGAGCTTCAGCCCGGCCTGCTCCTTGTCGAGGATGCGCAGCACCACCCGCTCGCCGGCCCGTGACGGCAGGGTCGAGACCCGCACGTCCAGAGACTTGCCGCCCAGCGTCAGAGGGATGCGGCCGTCCTGGGGCACCCGGCGCTCGGCGATGTCCAACCGGGCCATGACCTTGACCCGCGACACCAGCATGGGGGTGATCCGGGCCGGCAGCCGCAGCGCCTCGCGCAGCACGCCGTCGCGCCGCATGCGCACCACCAGGGCGCTCTCATAGGGCTCGATATGGATATCCGAGGCGCCCGTGCGCGCAGCCTCGGCGATCAGGCCGTTGATCAGGCGGATGACCGGCGCATCGTCGGTGGTGTCCAAAAGGTCGGCCGCCGCCGGCAGCTCATGCGCCAGGGTGTCGAGATCGCTGGGCAGGTCGAAGTCTTCGGCCGAGGAGGCCATGCCGTGATCGACATAGGCTTCCGACAGACGACGATCGAACTCGGCCTGGGCCAGGGGCTCGACGCTGACCGGGCGGCCCAGAACGCGCCGCGCCTCGGCCAGGGCCAGCGGATCGCCGCCCTGACGCAGACCCAGGCGCGCCCGCTCGCCCATCTCGATCAGCACCACGCCGTGGCGCTTGGCGAAGGCGTAGGGCAGGACAGGGTCCGTCCGCGCCTCGGTCATGGACGGCCCGAGGGGATCTGGTCCGGCCGGAGCTGAACGGCCGGCAGGGGCTCGGCCGTCACCGGTCCGGGGACCAGGCCCGTGGGCGTGGCCGTGACCTCGCCCGACACCGGCGGCTGGGGCGGCGCAGCGCCGAAATACTCGCGCACCATCTGGTCCAGGCTGGGCTCGACCAGCGGATCGGCGATCCGCTGGCGCTGGCGCATATAGTCCCAGCGCTCGGCGCTGAGGCGCGCGGCCTCATCGGGCGTCCGCACGATGGTCGGGCGGATGAACACCATCAGATTGGTCTGGCCGCGCTCGCGCGAGGTCGAGCGGAACAGGTTTCCGACCACCGGGATGTCGCCCAGCAGGGGGATGCTCTCCACCGTCTGGGTGTCGTTCCGGTCCAGCAGGCCGCCGGCCACCGCGATGTCGCCGTCGTCGACGATCAGGGTGGTCTCGATCTCGCGCTTGTTCAGCACCAGGTCGCTGGCGTTGGCGGTCAGCAGGCCGTTCACGCTGGAGACCTCCTGACGGATTTCCAGGGTGATGGCGCCCTCGGCGTTGATCCGCGGCCGCACCTCCAGCTTCACGCCGATGTCCTGACGCTGGGTGGTGCGGAAGGGGTTCGAATTGTTGTCGGCCAGCACCGACCAGGATGGTCGCCGCCTCGTTGTCGAGGGTCATCAGCGAGGGCGTCGACAGCAGATGGGAGTCCCCGTCCGCCTTGACCGCATTGATGATGGCCCCGAACAGGCCGTCGCCGCCCAAGCCGCCGCCCCGCCGCCGATCAGACCCCGCGCGCCCAGGATCGTGTCCAGGGCGGCATCGCGCAGATCGTCGAGCAGAGGCGAATCCTCGTCGAGATTGTTCTGGCCCGCCACGGCGCCCGCGATGGGCAGGATTCCCGGCATGTTGGAGAAGTTGGTGGCCGCCAGGGGATTGCCGTCGCGGCCGGCGACCAGCCACTGCACACCCAGCTGGCGCACGGCGTCGTCGGACAGTTCGACAACGATGGCCTCGACGAGCACCTGCTGGCGGCGGGTGTCGAGCCGGCGCACGACCTCGGCGATCATGCGCTGGGTCTCGGGCGGGGCCGACACCACCAGGGCGTTGGCCCCGGGAAACAGGGCGATGTTGGCGCGGGCGCCCGGCGTGGGGCCCGTGGCGGCGGGCGTGATCGGCGTCGCTTCGTTCTCGCCGCTGTCGACCGCCGCGCCTTGGGTCGCCGCCAAGGCGCCGGTGGTTTGGCCGACGATCTGCTGCAGCATCGGCACGATCTGGTCGGCGCTGGCGTGGTCCAGGAAGATGACCCGCACATCGCCGGCGCTGCCCGCGCGACCGTCCAGGTCCTGGATCAGCGGCCGAACCCGCGCCACCGCGTCGGGATCGCCGCGCAGGATGACCGAGTTCGAGCTCTCGACCGGCACCACCGTGACCAGGCCCTGGCCCGGCGGGCCGCCGGCGGGAGCCAGCAGCTCGTTCATCACCCGGGCGATCTCGCGGGCCGAGGAACTGGTCAGGGTCACCACCTCGAACGACGAGCGATCGACGTCGATGCTGGCGATCAGCGAGCGGATCCGGCCGAGATTGTCGGCGAAATCGGCGACGACCACGGTGTTGCCGCGCGGATTTGCGGTGACCGAGCCCTGGCCGCCAACCAGGGGCGCGATGGTCTCGGCGGCCGAGGTCGCGTCGATGTTCCTGAGGCGAAACACCTCGGTGGCGAACCCTTCGGCGCCGCCGGTGGCCGGCGCCTGGGCGGCGCCCTCGGCCGGCGCCACGCGATAGGCGCCCGACGAGGTCCGCGCCACCACCAGACCATTGGCCCTCAGCGTCGAAAGGAACACCTCGAACAGTTCGGTTCGCGATAGCGGCCGGTCCGAAACCACGCTGACCGTGCCGGACACGCGCGGATCGATGATGAAGGTCTGGCCCGTCGTGCGGGCGATATCCTGGATGAAGGCGCGTATGTCGGCCCCCTGGACGTTCAGGGTCTGGGCCTGGGCCCAGCCGGGTCCGGCCGCCACCAACGGCGGCGTCGCGGCCAGGATAGCCGCCAGGGCGGGGATCAGAAGGCGTTTCACGACCGGTCCAGTCCCGCCGTCAGGGTCAGGGGCCGACCGTCGCGCTCGACCTGGAGCTCGACCGACCGACGCCCGGCGAAGCGCAGCGCCAGCATGGCTTTGGACACCCGCCCGTTCAGCGGCCGGCCGTCGATGGCCAGGATGACGTCGCCCGGCTCCAGTCCCGCCGCGCCCAGCATGGCCTGAGGGCCCGAGACGATCTGGCCTCCGCCCTCGCGGGGCTGGAGGCTGATGGCCGCCAGCGCCCGTTTCGGATCGATCGTCGCGACTGGTCCGCCGCTGGTCGGGGTGATGACCTGATCGGTCGAGGGGGCCGGCGGCGGCGTTGGGCGGGCCGGAGCGTCGGCCACAGCTTGACCGAAGCCCAGGCGGCTACGCGCCGCGCCACGTGAGAGCACCACATGGTCGGCGCCAACTTCGGCGAGGATCAGTCCGGGCTCCACGGCCTCCCCGACCGCGACCGACATCTGACGACCGTCCGGCAGGCCGATGATGGCCGAACCGCCGCCTTCGCCACCGGCGCGCAGGCCGAACAGGGTCAGGGCGCCGCCCGCGGACGCCGTGGCCTCGGCCAGGGCGCCCTGAGCACCGACCCGGAAGAACGGATCGAATCCGGCGCTGGGCTGAAGGGTCGGAACGAAGAGCGCGGCGGCCGTCGCGGGCGACGCCGTCGGTGCGGAAGGCGGCGTGGCCGCCAGCCAGCCCACCGCCCCGACCTGCGCCGCGACCAGTCCTCCGACGGCCGCGCAGCGCAGGGCGCCGGCGCGATCGAACCTGACGACGCGAACGGCCCTGGCAGCCCGCCGCTTGGGCAGCGACAGCGTCGGGAGACGCCAGGCCTGGTCCTGTGACAATGCGCTGAACACGGAGTTTTCCCACCGACGATCCGTCGAGGCGGGTCTTAGCGCGGGGATGATGACGCTACTCGCTCGCCGCGATGACGGCTCCGCGACTGGTTTGTGACACCGCCCTCCCTGGCCCGCGCGGCCAAGGAGGGCGCCCTGTCGATCAGAAGCTCGCCTTCAGACCCAGCGACAGGCTGGTTCCCCGGTCGTAGCGGTTGATGTCGATGCGGTTGACCTGCTCCTGGTACTCCTCGAACTCGGTCCCCAGCAGATTGCGGGCCTCGACGCTGAACTCGATCTCGTGGCCGAAGGCGTCGAAGCCCTTGCGGTAGACGAAGTCGAGATTGACGCCGGGATCGAACAGCAGGTCGGGCTCGCCCGGTCGGCCGCGCGCGACCGACCGCTCTGAGGCGTAGTTGACCAGAAGGGTCGCCTGGGACCGGGCCAGGTCGTCCTCATAACCGAACTGCAGGTTGGCCAGGTGCTCGGACTGGCCCTGCAACCGGTCGCCGTCGCGGAAGTAGTTGGTCGCCGGCTGAGCCACCCCCGCGCTGGACAGCGGGAAGACCACGTCGTCGGCGCCCACGTCCAGTTGGCTGTCCGTGTAGGTGTAGTTGGCCTGGATCAGCCAGCGCTTGGAGTCCCAGAAGCCCCCCTGCATCGGGCTGTCGAGATAGATCTTGCCGTCGACCTCCAAGCCGGTGAGGGTCGCGGCCGGGGCGTTGATATAGGTCTGCTGCACCACCGAGCCGATGTCGTTGATGGCCGACTCGACCGGGCGATCCAGGTCCTTGTGGAAGACGCCGGCGGTAACGTACTGGCCTTGGGCGAAATACCACTCCAGGCGGGCGTCCAGGTTCACCAGTTCGGTGTCCGTCAGGAACGGGTTGCCGATGAACAGCCGGTCGCTGTCGGGGTCGAGATACTGCTGCGGGGCCAGCTCGCGGAACTGGGGCCGGCCGATGGTCTTGGAGGCTCCCAGACGCAGCTGTAGGTCCTCGGCGAAGTTCCAGGTCACCGTCGCCGCCGGCAGCCAGTAGGAGTTCTCCAGCGATGTCGGCGTGAAGGGCGAGGCCCCGCCGAATAGGTCGAACGGGGTCACGGTCTGCACCGCGTCCTCGTAGCGCACCCCGAGCGCGGTGCGGACCAGGGGGATCAACTCGGCGTCGACCTGAGCGTAGACGGCGTCGACCTGGAGGCCCGCCTCATAGGCGGCGGCGCCGTCCGAACCGGTGATCTCGACCAGCTGGATCAGTCCGGGGCCCTGGTTGAAGTCGGCGAAGAAGAAGTCCACGCGCTGGCGCTGGAATTCCTCGGACAGGCCGCTGCCCTGGAAACGGAAGATGCGGGTCTCGGAATCCCGCTCGTTGTCCAGGGTCTCGGCGCCAGCGGAGAAAACGATCTCGCGCAGGTCCGACAGGGGAACGGTGTACTTCAGGTCGATGCCGCCGCTCAGCACCGTATCGTCCAGCTCGCTGAACGAGGTGGAGTTGCGCTGCCCTTCATGGAACGGCACGCCATCGTCGCCGACCGAATAGCGGATGTACTTCTCGTACGGCGCGTTGCGCTCGGTCATGGCGTAGGCGGCGCGCCAGTCGATCTCGAGAGCGCCGAAGTCATGCTCGCCGGCCAGCTGGGTGTTGAACAGCTGGCGCTCGTACCAGGCGGTGAAGTCGTCGCGGACCAGATTGTTGCCCGGCGCGTCGAAGTCGAAGCCGGCGCGGGTGCGGGCCTCCTTGGTGGTGCGGCGGACGTAGAGGTTGGTCCAGCGCACGAGATGGTCGCCGTTCTCCAGGCTCAGGCCCAGCAGGCCGTCCCAGCCGACGTTGTTCTCTGTCGACATGAAGTCGTAGCTGCGGCGGGGGACCAGTTCGTCCAGATCGAGGAAGCCCTCGCCCTGCACGCCGGAGCGGGTCTGCCAGCCGTTATCGTAGCCGAGCACCCCAATGATCCCGAGAGTGGCGCCCCCGATGTCGGCCGAGCGACCAGCCGAGATGTCGAAGCCGAAATCGACCGGGATGCGGCGCTGGCGTTGCAACAGGTTCAGCGGCGCGTTGACGAAATCCCAGCCGATCTGCTGGATTTCCTGATCGGTGAAATTCGCGCCGGCGACGATGCGGTTACCGGTGGCCAGGGCCGCCTTCAACTCGCCCGGCATATCGCGGGTGCCGTCATCGAAGCCGGTGAAGTCGGTGCGCGAGCCAAAATAGACCAGCCCATCCTTGCCGGTCGTCTCTGTGTTGCCGCCGATGCCGACGCCGAGCGTCAGGAACGGCTCGGACGGGGTCGAGATGGTCGTCAGGTCGATCACGCCGCCGCCGAACTCGCCCGGATAGTTGGGCGAATAGGTCTTCTGGACGGTCACGCCCGACAAGATGCTCGACGGGAACAGGTCCAGCGGAACCACGCGCTGCAGCGGCTCGGGGCTGGGCAGGGGCGAGCCGTTCAGCCGCGCCGAGGAATAGCGTTCGCCCAGGCCGCGGACATAGACGAAGCGCCCCTGCGAGATGGTCAGGCCGGTCACCCGGGTCAGAGCCTCGGCGGCATTGGCGTCGCCCGTGCGTTCCAGATCCTCGGTTGTGATGAAGGCCGCGACCTCGGACGTCTGGCGCAGGGGCTGAGGGATATAGCGGCCCAGGACCACGATCTCCTCGACCTCCGTGACCTCGTCCTGAGGCGCGGTATCGACCGTCTCGGGCTGGGGCGGCGGGCTGGGATCGGTGGTCTGGGCGAGGGCGAGTCCCGGCGCGATCAAGGCGCTGGTGGCGAGGAGAAGCGCGCCCAGGCGCGGCGTGTGCGATTTCATGGGATCAGGCCTTCAAGGAGTGCGCGGCGATGAGG
>CAXBPJ010000090.1:0-6516 GCA_963977325.1 uncultured Brevundimonas sp.
CCGGCACGCCCAGCGGAGGCAAGGCGTGATGGCCGACGACGCAACCCCCAACACCAAATCCGCCATAGACCTGGGTTTCCAGGAGGGCGCCGAGGTGATCCGGCGCGGCGATCCGGACGACCGCAAGTTCACAATCAACTGGGGCCCTCAGCACCCGGCGGCGCACGGCGTGCTGCGCCTGGTGCTGGATCTGGACGGCGAGATCGTCGACCGGGTCGATCCGCACATCGGCCTGCTGCACCGCGGCACCGAAAAGCTGATGGAGGCGCGCACCTACCTCCAGAACGTGCCCTATTTCGACCGGCTGGACTACGTCTCGCCAATGAACCAGGAGCACGCCTTCTGCCTGGCCATCGAGAAGCTGCTGGGCGTGTCGGTTCCCTATCGGGCCCAGCTGATCCGGGTTCTGTATTCCGAGATCGGCCGCATCCTGTCGCACCTCTTGAACGTAACGACCCAGGCCATGGACGTGGGCGCCCTGACGCCTCCGCTGTGGGGGTTCGAGCAGCGCGAACAGCTGATGGTGTTCTATGAGCGGGCCTCCGGCGCGCGACTGCACGCCAACTATTTTCGGCCCGGCGGGGTGCATCAAGACCTGACGACGGCCCTGATCGACGACATCGCCAAGTGGTGCGAGAATTTCCCGGCGGCCCTGCACGACATCGAGAGCCTGGTCACCGACAACCGCATCTTCAAGCAGCGCAACGTCGACATTGGCGTGGTGTCCAAGGAGCAGGCCCTGGCCTGGGGCTTCACCGGCGTCATGCTGCGCGGCTCTGACATCGCCTGGGATCTGCGGAAATCGCAGCCCTACGAATGCTACGCCGAGCTGGAGTTCGACGTGGTGGTCGGCAAGAACGGCGACTGCTGGGACCGTTACCTCGTGCGCGTCGAGGAGATGAAGCAGTCCTTGCGGATCATGGAGCAGTGCATCCACCGCCTGCGCAACTGCCCCGGCGAGCCGGTGATGATCGAGGACAACAAGATCGCTCCGCCCAAGCGCGGCGAGATGAAGCGGTCCATGGAAGCCCTTATCCATCACTTCAAACTCTACACCGAGGGCTTCCGCACCCCGCCGGGCGAGGTCTATGCCGCCGTGGAAGCGCCCAAGGGTGAGTTTGGCGTCTATCTGGTCAGTGACGGCACCAACAAACCCTACCGCTGCAAGATCTCGGCGCCGGGCTTCCGTCACCTGCAGGCCATGGACTGGATGAACCGGGGCCACCAGCTGGCGGACGTCTCGGCCATCCTTGGGTCCTTGGACATCGTGTTCGGTGAGGTCGATCGATGAGCGTGCGTCGTCTCGCCAAAGTGCAGCCAGAGAGCTTCGCCTTCTCGGACGCCACCCGCGCCAAGGCCTACTGGTGGATCGCCAAATACCCGGCCGACCGGCGTCAGTCGGCGGTGATCCCGATCCTGTGGCTGGTGCAGAAGCAGGAGGGTTGGGTGTCCGAACCCGCCATCCGCGCCATTGCGGCCCTGCTGGACATGCCGACCATCCGGGTGCTGGAGGTCGCGACCTTCTACACCATGTTCCAGCTGGAGCCGGTCGGCACGGCCGCCCTGATCCAGGTGTGCGGCACCACCCCGTGCATGCTGCGCGGCTCGGGCGAGCTGATGCGGGTGTGCAAGGAGAAGATCGGTCCCAAGGACAAGCTCTCGGCTGACGGCAAGTTCACCTGGCAGGAGGTCGAGTGCCTGGGCGCCTGCGCCAACGCGCCGATGGCCCAGATCAACGACTATTATTTCGAAGACCTGACCGCCGAGGACATGGCCGGGATCATCGACGACTTTGCCGCCGGCAAAGCGCCCGCGCCGGGCAGCCGGGTGAGCCGGGCGTCGTCCGAGCCCGAGGGCGGGGCGATCACCCTGACCGATCCCCGGCTATATGACGGCTCGGCCGCCGAGCCGATCAAGACACTGCCGAACTCGGCTCCCGCGAAGGAGCCGGCGTGATGGTGTTCGCCATCAATGGCGCCGTCACCCTCGGGCTTGACCCGAGGGTCCAGCCGCGCGGACGGTCAGATCGGAGCGCCTGGATGCTCGGCTCAAGCCCGAGCATGACGGCGATGGGATTGGGGGCGGAGCGATGACCCGTCCCGACTTCACCACCGACGAGGGCATGCGGCAGTACCGGACTGAGCTGCGCACGGTCGGCCGCAAGCAGCGGCTGGGCGGTTTCGCCATGGTGATCCTGGCCGTCGTCATCCTGTGGGGCGCGCCGCAGCTGGGTCTGGAGCCGCGCCTCGCGCAGACGCTGGGCTACGGCGCCCTGGCGGCCGGGTGGGCCCTGATGATCTACGCCATCTTCCTGCGCACTCAGTATCACCGCCGTCGCCTTCGGGAGATCGACTAAGCCATGCGCTTTTCGTGGAAGACCTTCGCCGGGGTGCTGGTCGGCATGTTGCTGGCCCAGGCCGTGATGCGGTTCGCGGACATCGGGACCGGTCTGTCGATCGGCGTAGCCGTCGGCATCGCCGTGGCGGTGACGCTGGTGCTCTCCGGCTCCAAGGATCGGGGCTCGCGCTGATGGTCGGCATTCTCGAGGACAAGGACCGCATCTTCACCAACCTATACGGCCTCCAGGACTGGACGCTGGAGGGGGCGAAGAAACGCGGCTGCTGGAACGCCGCCGGCGACATGCTGGCGCTGGGCCGCGACTGGATCATCACCAACGTCAAGAATTCCGGCCTGCGCGGCCGGGGCGGCGCCGGCTTCTCGACCGGGCTGAAGTGGTCCTTCATGCCCAAGGAAGTGAAGGAAGACCGGCCCCACTATCTGGTGGTCAACGCCGACGAGTCCGAGCCCGGCACCTGCAAGGATCGGGAGATCATGCGGCACGATCCGCAGCTGTTGATCGAAGGCTGTCTGATCGCCTGTTTCGCCATGCAGGCGCACGCCTGTTACATCTATCTGCGCGGCGAATACGTCCTCGAGCGCGAGCGGATGGAGGCGGCGGTCAAGCAGGCCTATGAGGCCAGGCTGATCGGCAAGAACAACGTCCACGGCTGGGACCTGGACATCTATATCCACCACGGCGCGGGCGCGTATATCTGCGGCGAGGAGACGGCCCTGCTGGAAAGCCTGGAGGGCAAGAAGGGCCAGCCGCGGCTGAAGCCGCCGTTCCCGGCGGGCGCGGGCCTGTACGGCATGCCGACCACGGTGAACAACGTCGAGTCGATCGCGGTGGTGGGCACCATCCTGCGCCGGGGCGCGGAGTGGTTCGCGGGGTTCGGCCGGCCGAACAACACCGGCACCAAGATCATGTCGATCAGCGGCCACGTGAACCGGCCGTGCAATGTCGAAGAGGCGATGTCGATCCCGCTGAAGCAGCTGCTGGAAGAGCACTGCGGCGGCGTGCGCGGCGGCTGGGACAATCTGAAGGCCGTGATCCCGGGGGGCTCGTCGGTGCCGCTGATCACGCGCGAGATGAGCGAGACCGCGCTGATGGACTTCGACAGTCTGCGCGAGATGCGCTCGGGCCTGGGCACGGCGGCAGTCATCGTCATGGACCAGTCGACCGACCTGGTGAAGGCGATCGCGCGCATCAGCTATTTCTACAAGCACGAGAGCTGCGGCCAGTGCACGCCGTGCCGCGAGGGCACCGGATGGATGTGGCGGGTGCTGGAGCGGATGGCTGTGGGCGAGGCTGATCCGTCGGAGATCGACCTGTTGCTGGACGTCGCCGGTCAGGTCGAGGGCCACACCATCTGCGCGCTCGGCGACGCCGCCGCCTGGCCGGTGCAGGGGCTGATCCGCCACTTCCGCCACGAAATCGAGGACCGCATCGCCACCTACCGCAACGCCCGCGCCAACTTCGCCGGCCACGCGATCGCGGCGGAGTAGGGCATGAGCGATCGTTTCCCATTCTCCGTTATCCTCGGGCTTGTCCCGAGGATCCATGGCGGCATCGAGGGCGCGCGCGGCCGGTCGGGCATTCGTCGCCCAGACAAATGGGCCCTCGGGACAAGCCCGAGGGTGACGATGGTATGTATTGCGGGCGCACTGGCGCTTGCGGCTTGCGGCGAGCGTGAGGCGGCGCCGGCGGGCGAGGGGGCGCCGGTCGCCGCGCCCGCGCCGGTCGAAGCCAACGAGCCGACCGTCGAACTGACCGAAGCCGGCCTGCGCGCCGTGTGCCGCGCCGTGCTGTCGGTGGTGCATGAACAGCAGGTCGCGAACCTGCGCGCCGATGGTGTGGCGGACGGCGTGGTCAGCCTGTCGTGGCCGGCGCCGGTGGACGGCGGACGGCGAGACGATCACCGTCATCCAGACCCAGCCTGATGGGTCGACAAGCCGCACGGACGTGGCTCTGAACGGACAAGAGGCCCGCTGATGCCCGTCGCCAAGGTCAATGGCGTGGAGACCGAGTTCGAGCCCGGAATGACCGTGCTCCAGGTCGCCGAGCGCGCCGGCGAGGAAATCCCGCGCTTCTGCTATCACGAGCGGCTGTCGATCGCCGGCAACTGCCGCATGTGCCTGGTCGAGGTGAAGCCGGGGCCGCCGAAGCCCCAGGCGTCCTGCGCCCTGCCGGCGGCCGAAGGGCAGGAGATCTTCACCAACACGCCGATGGTGGAGAAGGCGAGGAAGGGGGTGATGGAGTTCCTGCTCATCAACCACCCGCTGGACTGCCCGATCTGCGACCAGGGCGGCGAGTGCGACCTGCAGGACCAGGCCATGGGCTATGGCCGCGACGCCTCGCGCTATGACGAGAACAAGCGGGCCGTCGAAGAAAAGAACATGGGCCCCACCATCAAGACCTTCATGACGCGGTGCATCCAGTGCACTCGCTGCGTGAGGTTCATCACCGAGGTGGCGGGCGTGCCGGACATCGGCATGATCTCGCGCGGCGAGAGCGCCGAGATCACCACCTATCTGGAACAGTCGATCGACAGCGAATTGTCGGGCAATGTCAACGACCTGTGCCCAGTCGGCGCCCTGACCCACCGGCCGTGGCAGTACCACTATCGGCCATGGGAGCTGAAGAAGACCGAGACCATCGACGTGATGGACGCGCTGGGCTCCAACATCCGCGCCGACGCGCGCGGGTCCGAGGTGATGCGGGTGCTGCCGCGCGTCAACGAGGACATCAACGAGGAATGGCTGTCGGACAAGAGCCGCTATGCGGTCGACGGCCTGACCATGCGGCGGTTGGACCGGCCGTGGGTTCGCGAGAACGGACGTCTGCGCGCGGCCTCGTGGGACGAAGCGCTGGGCGCCGTGGCCGAGAAGCTGACGGCGGCGTCGGCGGACCGGATCGGCGTCATCGCGGGCGACCTGCAGGACGCCGAGAGCATGAAGGCCACGCTGGACCTGTTCCGGGCGCTGGGCTCGGCCAACACCGATTGCCGCCAGGAAGGCATGGCGGTGGGTGGCCCCGGACTCAACCAGCCGCGCGAGGGCTGGCTGTTCAATTCGGGCCTGGCCGGGATCGAGCAGGCCGACGTGGTGCTGCTGATCGGGACCAATCCGCGGGTCGAGGCGCCGCTCTTGAACGCGCGTCTCCGCAAGGGCTGGCTGTCGGGCCAGACCCGCATCCTGTCGATCGGCGAGGCGGCGGACCTGACCTATGAAGTCGAGCATCTGGGTGCGGGGGCCAGGACCCTGTCGAAGCTGCCCGAGGCGGCGACCGACGCCCTGAAGAACGCCGAACGTCCGGCCATCGTGGTCGGGGCCGGGGCCATCGCGGGCGCCAACGGCGCGGCGGTGCTGAACGCCATCGGCGCCCTGGCCAAGAAGGTCGGGGTCGTGAAGGACGGCTGGAACGGCTTCAACGTGCTGCACACCGCCGCCGGCCGCGTGGCGGGCCTGGACATGGGTTTTGTGCCCACCGAAGGCGGTCTGGACGTGGCGGCGATGGTCAAGCCGGGCGCGCTGGACGTGCTGTTCCTGCTGGGCGCCGACGAGGTGGATGCGACGGGCTCGGACGCCTTCCGGATCTATCTGGGCAGCCACGGCGACCGGGGCGCGCACGGGGCGGACGTGATCCTGCCGGGCGCGGCCTATACGGAAAAGCCGGGGATTTATGTGAACACCGAGGGACGGGTGCAGATGGCCGAACGGGTCGTCTTCCCCAAGGGCGAGGCCAAGGAAGACTGGGCCATCCTCCGCGCCCTGTCCGAGCGGGTCGGCCAGACCTTGCCCTACGACAGCCTGGACCAGCTGCGCGAGCGGCTGATGGCCGATCACCCGAGCTTCGGCCGCGTCGACTACTGGGCGCCGGGCGGGGCGTTCGACGTGGCGGGGCTGGGCGCGAAGGGCGAGCTGGGCGAGGCCGAGTTCCGCTCGCCGATCACCGACCCCTATCTCACCAACCCGATCGCGCGCGCGTCGGAGACCATGGCCGAGCTGTCGGCCCAGCGCGTGCGCCCGGTCGCGATGGCGGCGGAATGATGGGCTATCTATTCACCGCTCATCCCCGCGAAGGCGGGGATCCAGTTCTTTCGCTGAAGCGCGGCGGCTTGGATCGCCTTTCGCGCGCGCCGTCCGTTTTCGTTCGCCCAAAGCACTGGATCCCCG
>CAXBPJ010000091.1:0-6470 GCA_963977325.1 uncultured Brevundimonas sp.
ATCCAGTTCGTCCTGCTCGACGAGGTTGGCCGCCAGGTCCGCAGCGATGGCTTGGGCCGCCGTGAAGAAGGGCTGGATGTTGTCCGGCGTGACCAGCCCGGCCATGGAGATCAATCCGTAGTCGTCGAACGTCTGTGAGGCGCTGAAATCAACCATCGGGCTGTAGGTCAGGGCCTGTCGCTCTCGGATTTCCTCAAGAGCGCGCAGGGTCATCACGCGATGCAGAATGTCGATGGTGCGCGCCTCCGTGTGGTCCTGGACGGCATCGGTTGTCGGCCAGGCGAGATAGGCCAAGGCCTGCTCCGCCGGGCCCGTATGGATCAGCTGAACCGGCTCGGAGGTCGGTTGCGGAAAGCGCCGCACGGCCGAGGCGGCTGAGGGCTCTGGCGCTGCCGGGCGCGCCGGCAGGGCGCCGACGGTGGAGGCCATAGCCGCAATGCCGTCCTCGACAGTCAGGTCGCCGACCATGGTGACGTGAACCGGCCCGGTGGCCAGCGCGTTGATCACCGAAGCCTTCAGCTGATCGTTGGTCCATGACTGCAACGTCTCTGCGCTGGGAATGGCCGCCCTCTGGTCGCCGCTGGCCAGCAGTTCCGGCGAGCGCAAGGCGAAGACGCCCTGGGGGGTGGCGGAGCTTTGGGCGATAATCTGCGGAAATAGCGCCTTGATCTGCTCGAAGGGCGTGGGACGGACGCCGGGATCGGTCAGATAGGCGGTCAGCACCTGCATCTGCAGACCCAGATCCTCGGGTCGTGTCGCCCCACTGAAGGCGAAGGCGTCGCTTTCGATGCTAAAGTCGGTTGAATAAACGCGGCCCGTGAGCACCCGCTCAAGTTCGTCCGCGGTCAGTGTCCCAAGCCCGCCGGCGGTCAAGACGCCAGACCCGATGGCAAGCACGCTCTGCTGATCCGCTGGCATGGACAGCTCGCCGCGACCGGTTCGCAGTCCCACCAGAATCTGATCCTCGCGATAGTCGGTCGGCTTGACCGTCAGGGTAGAGCCGTTGTCGAACGTCACCACGGTGGCGCCGACCTGCGCGATCTCGCGCCGGTCCACGACCTCGCCAGCTGCTCCGAAGTCAGCGTAGGGCCATTCCAGTTCGGTCTGCGCGGCCCGCTCCTCGACCGGAATCTGTCGAGACGCTTCGATGATGCGGGTGATGCCCTGCTCACCTTCCGAAATCTCCACCGGGGAAACAATCAGGGTCAATGGACCCTCGCCCGCGAACGCCCCGGGCAGGGCGGCATTGACCGTCTCGGCGGTCAGGCCCTCTACGGCGGCGTTGAACTGGTCGAGGTTGGTCTGTGGTGTGGTATAGACGGTCTCCTCGTTGACGCTGTTCAACAGCGCATTGGCCAGGCCGGGCGTGGTGCGTGTGGGGGCGGTCGCCACGGCGTTCTCCAACGCGGTGCGTACCTCCGTGATCTCGCGATCCAGCTCCGCCTGGCTGACGCCGTACTGGGTCAGACGCCGTTGCTCCTGTTCCAGGGTCTGGATGGCCCGCTCGTGCTCACCTTCGTCGAACACGGCCAGCACCGTGGTCAGATCCAAGGTTTCGAACAGATCCGACTTGCTTGCGCCGGCTTGCAGGAAGGGCGGATTCTCGGCGCGGGCGATTTCGCCCAGCCGGCGTGAAAGGACCGCCAGCCCCAGCGCCGGGATCAGATCTTCACGGCGCTCGGCCGCCGAATCCGGATCGAGGTCGGGCGGGCGCACCCAATTGATCTGCACATTGGACACGACACCAGGCTCGACAAGGATGGCGGCTTCGGCCTCACGCTGGGCGATTTGGCCGAGATCGGGCTCCGGACCATCCGCCGCGCGCGGCGTCCAGTCTCCGAACTGCTCACGAATCTTGGCCTCCATGGCGTCGAGGTCGAAGTCACCGACGGCGATCAGTGTCGTCCGGGACGGTCGATAATAGGCGTCATAGAAGGCTACGAACCGCTCAGCAGGCGCGTTGCGGATGATATCGAGATCGCCGATCGGCATGCGGTCAGCCAGGCGCTGGCCCTCGGCTAGCAGTTCCAGCTGCGCGATCGTCGAGCGCAGCTGCGGCGAGTTGCGGGTACGCTCCTCGCCAACGATGATATTGCGTTCGGCGTCGATGGCGGATGGGTCCATCAGCGCGGCAGAGACCTGCTGGCGCAATATTCTCAGGGCGTCGTCGACGGTGCCGTCGTCGGTCTGCGGAAGGTCAAGCCGGTAGAAAGTCTGGTCAAAGGATGTGGTCGCGTTTGTGTCGGCGCCAAAAGCCAGACCGCGCCGCTCCAGAATTCGCAACAGCTCGTTTTCCGGGATTTCCTCGGTGCCATTGAACAGCATGTGTTCGGTGAAATGCGCCAGCCCCAGCTGGTCGTCGTCCTCGTGCAGCGAGCCGGCGTCGATCCTCAGGCGCAGCGACGCCTGACCGGGCGGGGTGTCGTTCTGCATCAGGGCGTAGCGCATGCCGTTGGGCAGGCTGCCGAAGCGCACCGCCGCGTCGGCGGGTAGGTCGCTCGTCGCCTGGGGCCAGGCCGGCGCTACGTCCTGGCCGATGGCGACGGCGGGCAGACCCGTCAGGATGACGGCGCCGGCGGTGGCCAGCAGCAAACGGCGTGCGGAACGGATCATTCAACTTCCCCCAAAAAACATCACTGTCGACGGCGCGCTCGGCGAACGGCCGAGCTTCGCGACCTCAGGTCGCTCCCCTCTCCTTCACGTTGCACGGCAGACCTCAAGTGAAGAGCTTGTCATGTTTGGCGGACCCCGCCCCGGCCGTGGCCTCAAGGTCGCAGCGTGACCACAGGTCGCCCCTGAGTCCCTTCCAATACTTGACTATTCCGTGGGGCTATCCATATGAGCGCCTGTTCGGAACAGGTCTGGCGAATCCGCGCCGCCCGCTCGCCCGAGAGGGGCGGTTCCGCGCAACGTCTCCCAAGCGGGGAGACGCGCACCATCGCCCCCTGACGGTCCGGCGCCTCTCGCGCCCCGTCTCCGCACATTCAGGATTACATGACCGAATTCACCAAGCTGGGCCTGTCGCCCACCACCCTCGCGGCCGTGGCCGAGACCGGCTACACCGAGGCCACCCCCATCCAAGCCCAGGCCATTCCCGTGGCTCTCGCCGGCCGCGACGTCCTCGGCATCGCCCAGACCGGCACCGGCAAGACGGCGGCCTTCACCCTGCCGATGATCGACCGTCTGGCGTCCGGCCGCGCCCGGGCCCGGATGCCCCGCGCGCTGGTCCTGGCCCCGACCCGCGAGCTGGCCGACCAGGTCGCCGAGAGCTTCGCCAAATACGCCAAGGGCACCAAGCTGAACTGGGCGCTGCTGATCGGCGGCGTCTCCATGGGCGACCAGGTGGCGCAGCTGACCAAGGGCGTCGACGTTCTGATCGCCACGCCGGGCCGCCTGCTGGACCTGTTCGAGCGCGGCAAGATGCTGCTGACCGGCGTCGAGATCATGGTCGTCGACGAGGCCGACCGGATGCTGGACATGGGCTTCATCCCCGACATCGAGCGCATCTTCAAACTGACGCCGCCGCGCCGCCAGACCCTGTTCTTCTCGGCCACTATGCCGCCCGAGATCACCCGCCTGACCACCCAGTTTCTCAAGGATCCGACCCGGATCGAGGCCTCGCGTCCGGCCATGACGGCCGAGACCATCACCCAGTATCTGGTCCGCATCCCCTCCTCTGATCCCAAGGCCAAGCGCACCGCCCTGCGGGCCCTGGTGGCGCGAGACGACGTCAAGAACGGCATCGTCTTCTGCAACCGCAAGTCCGAGGTCGACATCGTCGCCAAGTCGCTGAAGACCCATGGCTTCGACGCCGCGCCGATCCACGGCGACCTGGACCAGAGCCTGCGGATGAAGACACTGGCGGCCTTCCGCTCGGGTGAGCTGAAGATCCTGGTGGCCTCGGACGTCGCCGCGCGCGGTCTGGACATTCCCGACGTCAGCCACGTCTTCAACTACGACGTCGCCCACCACGCCGACGACTATGTCCACCGCATCGGCCGCACCGGCCGCGCCGGCCGCAAGGGCCAGACCTTCATGATCGTCACACCGGCAGACGACAAGGGCCTGGATAAGGTCTTGAAGCTGATCAAGATGGAGCCCGAGGAGCTGTCGCTGAACATCGACTGGTCGTCGGTCGGCGCTGGTCGTGGGCGTCCTGAGCGTCCCGTCAAGGCGGAACGCGGCGAGCGTCGCGGACGGGGCCGCAAAGCTGACGCCGCGCCAGCGGAAACCGCGCCCGTGGCGGCCGTCGAAACACCGGAGCCCTCTTCGGAGACGCCGCGCCGCAGCCGCTCGCGCCGCGCCAAGACCGACTCGATCACGGCGACCCCGGCGCCGACCTCCGCCTCGCCGACCGCCGAGCCGCGTCCCGAGCCTCGCCCGGAACCGGTCCTGCGTCAGGCGGACCGCGAGTCGGGTCGAAAGCGCGAGCGTGAACGCGAGCTGGAAGGCGTCGGCTTCGGCGGCGACATCCCCGCCTTCCTGCGTCGCCCGGCCCCGATCGGCCGCTGAACGGCCCGTCGTTCGCGCCCGATCCGTCACCATCCGTGTCCCCGGCGAATGCCGGGGCCCAGACGTATGATGCCAGCCTGGCCGCCAGGGCTCGGCCCTCGCACATGCCTGCCGGCCTTTGTGATCTGGACCCTGGCATTCGCCCGGGAAGCGGGTGTGGGCGGTCGAACGAGGGCTCTTTAAAGTCGGCGCCGCCTTAACCCCGCATAAGGGAACCTAAGCCTAGCGTCTCGCCGTCACGCCAGAACGGCGGGCGGAGGCGAGGACCGGCATGGCGGCGCAGATCGAGACGACCCTTCGAGGCCCGCAGGCCTTCACCTTGGCCCGAACCGCCGTGTCGGAAATGGAGGCCGCCGGCGTGTGGCCGACGCCGCTGAACTTCGAATTGTGGCTACACTACCTCAGCGACCCCGAGGGGCCCCTGGGTCAGGACATTCGACGCGCACTGGCGGGAGGCGAGCCCTTCACCGAGGCGACGGCCGAGCTCTTGGCCGCCGAACATCTGCCTCGGGCGCGCCTGTCGGAAGAAATCCGCGACGCCGGCCTGGCGCTGAACCGCGAGCTGTCCAACGTCTCGGCCGCGCTCACGCGCGCCCAACAATCGCAGGCCGCCTATGGCGCCAGCCTGGCCGAAGCCTCGGCCGGCATTGACGACGGCGCGCCCGCGGCTCAGCTCAAGCGGGTCGTCAAATCGCTGGCCACCGCCACCAACAAGGCCCAGCGCGAAACCGCGACGCTGGAAGGCCGGCTGGAGGCCTCGACCCGCGAGGTGTCCAAGCTGCGCGAACACCTGGAACAGGTGCGACGCGACGCCATGACCGACGCCCTGACCAATCTCGCCAACCGTAAGGCCTTCGATGAGAAGCTAGAGCGGCTTTGTACGGAGGCTCAGGGGTCGGGCTCCGCCGTGACCCTGGCCGTGGTCGACATTGATCACTTCAAGTCCTTCAATGACACCTGGGGCCACCAGACCGGAGACCAGGTTCTCCGCTATGTCGGCAGCGTCCTGGCCCGTCTCGCCAATCCGCCGCGCGTCGCCGCCCGCTATGGCGGCGAGGAGTTCGCAGTGATCTTCCCCGGCGAGGACGCCGCCACGGTGACCGAGGCGCTGGACGCCTTCCGCGAGGAGGTGGCGGGCAAGAGCCTGAAACGTCGATCCACCAATGACGACCTGGGGGCCGTCACCCTGTCGGTCGGCGTCGCCCAGCGCGCGCCGAATGAAGCGGCCAGCTGCCTGTTCGACCGCGCCGATAAGGCGCTCTATGTGGCCAAGCGCGGCGGCCGCAACCGCGTCGTCAACGCCGAGGCCTCGCTGCTGGCGGCGTGACGAACGAAGCGGGGCTTGGGATGACACGCCCATGCTGCGCAGTCTCGCCTTCGCCGTCGCCTACTGGACCTTGTCCATCGGCTACACCCTCATGGCCGTCATCGCGGCGCTGGCGCCCGGACGCGGCCTAACCGGCTGGGTCATCCGCCGCTATGTCCGCCGCATGGTCCAGGCCATGCGCCTGCTGGCTGGGATCCGCTTGGATGTGCGCGGCAGAGAGCGGCTGCCCCCCGGCGCCTTCATCATCGCCTCGAAACATCAGAGCTGGGGCGACGGCTTTGCGACCTATGACCAGTTCGACGACCTCGCCTTCGTCACCGGCGACCACCTGGAGAAATTCCCCCTGCTCGGCACGGTGCTGCGCAAACTGGGGGCGATTGTGGTCAACAACTGCGGCGGCCGCGAAGCCCGCGACGCCCTGAAACAACGCGGAGCCGACGCCCACGCCGAGGGTCGCCGCATCCTGATCTATCCCGAGGGCAATCTGGCGAAGGTCGGCGAGAAGTTCCGCTACCGGACCGGCGTCTGGCACATGTACCGCGATTTCGACATGCCGGTGGTCCCCCTCGCCTCCAACCTCGGCCTTTTCTGGCCCCAGGAAGACTTCCGCAAACACCCCGGCACGGCCACT
>CAXBPJ010000092.1:0-6450 GCA_963977325.1 uncultured Brevundimonas sp.
TTTAATGCACCCCCCGGTTCTTTCCGGGCAAGGAAGGCCCCGAAACGGAGGAATTCCATGCGTCTGATCTCTCGCGCGCTCGCGACCGTCGCCCTGTCGGCCCTGATGGGCGGGAGCGCCTTTGCACAGGATTTCTCGGAACAGCGGCTGTCTGACGGCGTCCGCACCATCTCTGCCGACGAGTTCCAGGGCCGCTGGCCGGGCTCTGAAGGCGAGGACAAGACCCTGGCCTGGCTGCAGGCTCAGTATGAGGCGCTGGGCCTGGAGCCGGGCGGCGCGGATGGCGGCTGGCTGCAGCCGGTGACCCTGATGCGCTTCACCCCGACCCAGCCGGCGACGGTTTCGTGGACGGGTCCGGACGGTGCGGGCGGGGTCCTGGAGACGGGCCTGGACGTCACCGCCCGCACGCGCGGCGACGCGGGAGCCGCGTCGATCGCAAATGCTCCGTTGGTTTTTGTCGGCTACGGCGTCAATGCGCCCGAGCGGAACTGGGACGATTTCGGCGATGTCGATCTGACCGGCAAGATCGCGGTAGTGCTGGGCGGAGAGCCGGACGACGAGCGGTTTCGCGAGGAATTCCCGACGCTCTACAGCCGTGCCGACACCAAAATGGACGAGGTCCGCCGGCGCGGCGCGGTGGCCATGCTGACGGTCTCCGGCTTCGATGCCGTCGATCAACGCTGGCGTCGCGGAGCCGGCGTCTCCCGTCCACGCACCACCATCGCCGGCGAGGCCGAGGGCGTCTCCCTGTCGATGAACCGCGACGCCGCCAGCCGCCTGTTCGCGGCCGCGGGTCAGTCGTTGAGCCAGCTGACCGATCGCGCCGAGAGCGAAGCCTTCGTCGCCGTGCCGCTTGAGGGCGTCGCCCTGTCGGTGCAGGCCAGTGAGACCGCCGAGCGGGTCGAGACCAACAATTTCATCGCCCGACTGCCGGGGACCGACCAGGCCGACGAGACCATCGTCGTCTCGGCCCACTGGGATCATGTCGGCACGCGCGAGCCCGCCGAGGGTCACGCCGCCGACGCCCACGCCGACCTGATCTTCAACGGCGCCTGGGACAACGCCTCGGGCACCGTGGGCGTGGTCGAACTGGCCCGCTCGCTGAAGGCGTCTGGCCCGTTTGATCGTTCGATCGTGTTCCTTCACGTCACGGCCGAGGAGCAGGGGCTGCTGGGTTCCGAGTTCTACGCCGCAAATCCGGTCTATCCGCTGCAGACCACGGTCGCGAACGTGAATATCGACATGCTGCCGATCGGCGGCCCGACCCGTGACCTGCCCATCTTCGGCTTGGGCCAGAACACACTGGAGGACGAGCTTCAGGTCCTCGCCGCCGCCGAGGGGCGCACCGTCACCGACGACGGCCAGCCGGAACAGGGCTTCTACTTCCGCTCGGACCACTTCCCCTTCGCCAATGCCGGCGTCCCGGCGCTGATGCCCTGGCACGGCGTCGATCTGGACGAGGGCGGGCGCGAGCTCGGCAAGCCGGCCTACGACACGCTTTTCCGGACCATCTATCACCAGCCGTCGGATGAATGGTCCGCCGACTGGACCTGGGGCGCGGCGCTGGAGACCCTGACCCTGATGCATCGCCTGGTCGCCGACCTGGCGGATAGCGAGCGCTGGCCGGAATGGAAGGCCGATTCGGAATTCGCCAGCCGTCGTGCCGAGAGTGACGCGGCGCGCCAGTAGCGGAAGCGGATTG
This sequence comes from uncultured Brevundimonas sp., assembly GCA_963977325.1. GTDB lineage: Bacteria > Pseudomonadota > Alphaproteobacteria > Caulobacterales > Caulobacteraceae > Brevundimonas. The sequence goes on from CAXBPJ010000092.1 coordinate 1,703, forward strand.
TCAGAACTGCTGGTACTGGCCGTTGATCGAATAATTGAACCCGATCGGCAGGGCGTCGCGAATTTGGCTGAAGAAAAGCGACACCTCGGCCAGGGTGGTGCGCGGCACGAACAGGATGTCGGAGCGGCGCAGGGCCAGGATCTCGCCTCGTCGGGGGCGCAGGTCCACGGCGCGCAGCATCCGCGTTCCGCCGGGTCCGCGGCGGATCAGGGCGACCTGATCCTGACGCGCGCTGGGCAGGAATCCGCCGGCCAGGACGACGGCCTGGTAGGCGTCGATGTCGCCGGGCATGTCGTAGACGCCGGGCGTGCGGACCTCGCCGTCGACCCAGACCTTGAGCGGCTGGGCCGTGGTGACAGCGATCTCGACGACGGGCCGGACCAGCTGGCTGGCGTAGCGGCCTTCCAGCTCGGTCTTCAGCTCGGGGATCGAGCGGTCCGCGGCCATGACCTGCCCGATCAGCGGCAGGGTGATTCGGCCATCCGGCGCGATGGTGGGCGCGCGGTTCAGCTCCGGCGCCGTCGGCGTTTGGATGTCGAGGACATCGCCCGGATACAACAGATAGTCCGGCTCGGCGTCCGTCCAGGTGGCGAACTCGACGTTCGGAAACTCACCCGGTCCCATCGGCTGGGGCCGCAGGCCTCCATATTCCGTGGCCGACGGGCCGCTGGAGCAGGCGCCGGCCGCCAGTCCGCCGCCGATCAGGGCCAGCAGTGCGCGGCGGTTGAGATGACGGGGCGTCGAGGCCACGGCCGGGTCTCCGAAGGAGCGAAAAACTTTTCCGATCCGCACCCTGGGCGATCATGGGTAACCGGGGGTTAACGCGGAGGGGCGAAGGCTGGTGCTGACGCTTTCGTCGATCGGATTCCGCCCGCGCATGCGAACCACCGCCACTGTCTCGGCCCGGCCCCGCTATGGCCTCGGCGACATTGTCGCCCTGCTGTGGCGAGAGCTGTGGGTGATGGTGCTGGTCTTCTTGGCGATCTTCGCCATCGGCGCCGCCTTCGCCATCACCATGCCGCGCACCTATACGGCCACGGCCAGCCTGCTGGTCTCGATCGGCCAGGACTATGTCTACAACCCATCGGTCGGCGATGCGGCGCGGGGTACCGCTCCCGAGGTCGGCGAGGTGGCCCAGTCCGAGGCCGCCATCCTGAATTCCGAGGAACTGAAGCGACGGGTGGTCCGTGTGGTGGGCGCCGACACGGTGCTGGGCGACGGATCGGTCACTACGGGCGGTTCCGCCGAGGCGGCCGCGGTGCGCGTGCTGGGCGCGGGCCTCAATGTCGGGCTGACCCCGGAGAGCGGCATCGTCCAGCTTAGCTATGAGGGGGACAGCCCCGAAAACGCCGCCCGCATCCTCAACGCCGTCATCGACCAGTATCTGGTCTATCGCCGCGAGGTGTTCAGCGACACCATGACCCCGGCGCTGGAGGGGCAGCGCCAACGCTTCGAGGACCGCCTGGCCGAGGCCGACGAGGCCTATGAGGCCTTCCTCGAAACCAACGACATCGGTGATTTCGCCGCCGCCCGTGACGCTCTGTCGGAAAGCTACCAGACCACTTTCGCCGAGCGCCTGACCAATGATGCGGCGCTGAGCCAGGCCGAGCAGCGTCTGCAATCGTTGCGCCGCCACCTGGGCGCGGTCCCGGCCGAGATCGCGCCCCCGCAGGACCTGAACATCTCCGCCCAGGACCAGATCCTGCAACTGCGCACCCAGCGCGAGGATTTGCTGTCGCGCTATCGCGAGGACGCCCAGCCGGTGCGCGACATCGACGCCCGGATCGCCCAGCTGCAGGAGTTCGTCGGTACCGGGACGGCGGTTGGGCCCAAGGAAATCCGCACCGGCCCCAATCCCATGTGGGTGGAACTGAACACGGAGCGCATCCAAGCCGAGGCCGAGCGCGACTCCTTGGTCGGCAAACGCGCCATGCTGATGTCCCAGCTGAGCGACCTCCGCGCGCGCCAGCAGCGGCTGATCGAATTGGAAAGCCGTAACGCCACCCTGTCGGGCAATCGCGAGGTGCTGACCACCTCGATCCGCGACTTCACCCTGCGCGAGGCCCAGAGCCGCGCCGCCAACGAACTGGCCCAGAACGGCGTGGACAATGTCCGCGTGGTCGAGCGCGCCACGCCGCCCGCGCGCGGCGCCAGCCTAAAGGCGCCGATCCTGGTGCTGGCCTTCCTGTTCGCGGGCTTCACGGCGCTCTGCGTCGGGCTGCTGCGTATCTTCCTCCGGCCCGGCCTATCGACCCCTGGATCGGCGGCGCGCACCCTGCAGATGCCGGTTCTGGCCGTCGCGCCGATGAAGGCGCGCTGAGGACGCTTCGCCCTGTGGTAGCGTGCGTCAGTTTCGTTAGGGGCCGGGCGATTCGATGGTCGATCTGACCGCAGAAATGGCGGGCTTGTGGACCGCCCTCGGCGCCGCGCCGTCGCATCGCGGACGCGTGCTCCAGTTCGTGGCCGCCGCCGACGGGGAGGGGACCTCCACCGTCGCGCGCGAGTTCGCTCGTTTAGCCGCGGTGCGTGCGCGCAAGCCCGTCTGGCTGATAGACGCTGATCTGTGGAGCCAGGGCCAGCAGGCGGCTGTCGAGGCCGAGCCCGATCGCTTCGGACGCCTCGGCCAACCAACGGCCGCCTCGCCCGATGGCTCGGCCTTTTACAGCGTGCATCCGCCCATGGTCGGCAAGGATGGAAAGCCGATCGCGCCGCACAGGCTGATGACGGCGCGGTCCTGTCTGGGCGGGCGCCTCTGGGTGACCAAATTCCGTACCGACCTGTTGCGCTCGGGCCAGCGCGTCGAGGCGGTTCCGGAGGCGCGCTACTGGGACGCCCTGCGCCGCCACGCCGATACGGTGATCGTCGATTCTCCCGCCGCCGGGCGGTCGGATCTGGCTCTGACCCTGGCGCCCTATGTCGACGCCTCGATTCTGGTGGTGGCGGCGGAGACCACCGAGGCGGTGGCGCCCGTGGCCCTGCGCGACGAGATAACCGCCGTCGGCGGCCGTATCGCGGGGGCGGTGATGAACCGCACGACCTACCGACCGCCGGCCTTCCTCAGACGCGCCGCCGGCTAACCCTTGGCGGCGCGCGCCAGCCGGTCGACTTCGGCCTGCCCGTAGAAGCGCGGCTCGAGCCCCGGCATCCACAGCACCTTGCCCAGGCCCCGCGCGGCCCTGTCCATCGCCTCGGCGCGGCTGGGTCGATCGAGCACGGTCAGAGCGGCGGCCTTGAGACCGAACAAAGCGGTCTGGACCGTGCCGATGGCCATCCATTTGACCAGCGCCAGAGGCCGGCGTTCGCGCGCGGCCTCCTGGCTGGGGCCCTGGCCATAGGCGAAGGCGCGGCGCAGCGCATAGCTCAGAGTGGCGCGGTGCGGCGGCGCATACTCCTCGACCCAGGCGTTCGCGGCCCAGCCGAACCGGCCGCCGCGCGCGCGCACGGTGGAGAACAGGGCGTCGTCCTCGCCACCGGTCTGGTCGGCGCTGACGTCGAATGGGGCCGGGCCGGGCAGGGCTGTGGCGCGGGTCATCAGACTGGCGCCGCAACCGAACGGCTCGTCGATCAGCTGGTCCTGATCTGGTCCTTCACGGCCGAAGAAGCGGTTCAGATAAGCCCGCGCCCAGCCGGTCCCGTCGGGAGTCACGCCCCGGATCGGGGAAAAGGTGACATCGGCGCCCAAGGCCTCGTGCGCACGGATAAGCTGGGCCAGCCAGTCGGGCGCGGCGGCTTCGTCGTCGTCGAGGAAGGCTATCAACGACGCGGTGGTGGCGGCCAAGCCGGTGTTGCGCGCCGTGGCCACGCCGGGAACCGGCGCATGCCGCCACAGGATCGGGACCGGGCTTTCACCCGCCATCCTTTCGACTAGACCGCGTGCCGATCTCTCTGGATCGTTGTCCGCCACCACGATCTCACGCAGGCGACCGTCGACGCCCGTCTGTTGCATCAGCGACCGCAGCGCGCGCTCCAGGCTCTCGGGACGGCTCAGGGTCGGGACGATGACGGTGACGTCCCTCATACCGCCTCCGCATAGAGAGCTGCGCGATAGAGGCGCAGCGAGAAGGCCCGGGCCGCATCCGGCAGCAGCTCGATCCCGGCGAGGGCCTTGAACAGCGGCCGCGCCAGCCTGTGACCGGGCGTGCGCCGGATCAGGCAGGCGGCGCGATAGCTAGGATAGGTCGCGACCACCTCGGGATGCTTGGCCGCGACCCGGGCGAAGTTGGCGGCCGACTGCTCATATTTGGCTGCAAGGGCGTCGACGGTGTCCAGCCCCATGTGGGTCGCCGGGTTGTCGATATGGACGATGGGCCAGCGGCGCGCGACGCGCATGCCCCATTCCACATCCTCCCAGCCCCAGCCGGCGAAGTCGGCGTCGAAGGCCTCGACCTCGAACACGTCATGGCGGACCAACAGGTTGGAGGTGAAGACGTGCTTCTCCGGCTGGCGCGCGCGCTCGGCGCTGAGCCTGCAGTCCGATCGCAGGGCCATGGCGCGGTGCACGGCGGTGCGGCGCTCATGCGGCGTCTGATCCAGCGAGAACCCGCCGAAGGCCACCGCCGGGTCGTCGATTCGGGCCAAGGCTAGCCAGGTCTGGAGAAAGTCGGGGTTATCCGGGCGCATGTCGCTGTCCAGGAACAGCCAGTGCCGCCCGCGCGCTTCGGTCGTCAGCCGATTGCGCCCCCGCGACCGGCCGAGATTCACGAGCGAGGACAGCAGGCGCATGGGCAGGGACAGGGCCGCGACCTGGG
>CAXBPJ010000093.1:0-6439 GCA_963977325.1 uncultured Brevundimonas sp.
GTTGACGCGGCGCGCGCGCGCGCCGCGTCAACGGCCGCCTCGACCAGACGCGCTCCGACCCCGTCCGAGCGGTTCGCCCGCTCCACCGCGATCGGCCCCAGGAACAGGGCGGGTGTCGCGCCGATCGTGATGTCCCACAGCCGCACCGAGGCGATCACCGCGACATTGTCGCGGGCGACCAAACCCAGGGCGGGGCGCCGCCCTTCGCGTAGCCGCTCGGCCGTCTTGGCGTAGCGGCCGGGGCCGAACGCGCGCATGACTACCGCTTCGATCGCCGGAGCGTCTGCGGGGGTTTCGGCGTCGATGACCTGGGTGTCGGGCATTGCGACGAGCGCGGGCATGGGCGTCTCGGATCGGGGAGGCGCGCGCTCTAGGGCCGGTCTCACGACCCGTCAAACGAAATCGCTACATCCGCTCCGGCGTGTCGATTCCCAGCAGCTCAAGCGACGTCTCCAGCTGGCGCAGCACGGCCGCCGCCAGGGCCAGGCGCGAGCCGCGGAGGGCCTCGTCCTCGGCCGACAGCACGGGGCAGGCGGCGTAGAATTTCGAGAAGCTTTGCGCCAGCCGATAGGCGTGTTCGGCGATGAGGTGCGGGCTGCGGCGGTCATAGGCGTCCGAAACTGCCCCGGCGAAGGCGTCCAGGGTCAGGGCCAGGTCCCGCTCCGCCGGCTCGGCGATCCGGATCGCGCCCGGCGCCGCCCCCTGCCCCTCAGCTTTCCTCAGCAGCGATTTGATACGGACGGCCTGGTACAGCAGATAGGGGCCGGTCTTGCCCTCGAAACTGGTGAACCGGTCCAGATCGAAGACGTAGCTGGTGGTCCGGCTATTCGACAGGTCGGCGAATTTCAGCGCCGCCACAGCCACGGTGTCGGCGATGGTCTCGAACTCCTCGGCCGGCACGCCCTCGCCCAAATGCGCCTCGCGCAGTCGCTCGCGGGCCTTGTCGACCGTCATCGAGATCAGGTCGTGCAGCTTCAGCACCCCGCCCGCGCGGGTCTTGAAGGGCTTGCCGTCCGGCCCGTTCATGGTGCCGAAGCCGAGATGCTCCAGCGAGCCTTCCGGCGCATAGCCGGCCAGATAGGCGGCGCGAAACACCTGTTCGAAATGCTCGGCCTGCCGCTCGTCGACGACATACAGGATCAGGTCCGGCCCGATCGCCTGCTTGCGATCGAGGATGGTCGCCAGGTCGGTGGTCCCGTACATGGCCGAGCCCTCGGAGCTGACCACCAAGAGCGGCGGCGGGCTGGGCGCCTCGACCGTCGAACCGTCCGGCAGCTTTTTCTTGCGGGTCTCGCCGGGCCGGGCGACGTGGACCACCCGGGCGCCATCGTCCTCGACCAGCAGGCCCTTGGTTTCCAGGTCGGCCAGCATCTGGGCCATCACCGGGTCGGCGTCCGACTCGCCGTTCCACAGGTCGAAGGTGACGCCCAGCGCCCCGAACTCGCGCTCCAGCGCCGTGCGGCTGACCGCCACGAAATGCGACCATAAGGCGCGGTAGCCGGGCCGTCCGGCCTGAAGCTCCGCCGTCGCCTTGCGGGCGCGGTCGCGATAGGCCGGGTCTTCCTTGGCCTTCGCCGCCGCCTGCGGATAGAGGCGCTCAAGGTCATCCAGCGACACCGGACTCTGGTCCGGAAACGGCCCCTCGCCTTCAGCCATGAACGCATCGGCGCGTCCCTCATCGCCCACGGCGGCGATCAGCAGCCCCATCTGGAAGCCCCAGTCTCCGAAGTGAGCGTCGCCCCAGACCGCATCGCCCCGGAAGCGAAACAGCCGCTTCAGGCTCTCGCCGATGATCGAGCTGCGCAGGTGACCGACGTGCATCGGCTTGGCCACGTTCGGCCCGGCGTAGTCGATGATCACCTTGCGCGGCTCGGCCACCGTCTCGGCGCGGGCCCGCTCGACGTCATTCGCCACCGCCTGGGCGCGCTCGGCCAGGGCTGCGTCCGACAGGCGCAGATTGATGAAGCCCGGGCCGGCCACCTCGACCGACTGAAAGCGCGGGTCGCCGGCCAGACGCTCGGCCACCTTGGTCGCCAGCTCGCGCGGGTTGGCCTTCATCGCCTTTGCGGCGGCAAGGGCGCCGTTCGACTGGAAATCGGCCAGGTCGGGCCGGTCGGAGGGCGACACGAGCGTCCGCGCGCCGTTAACGCCCGCCTCGGCGAAGGCGGCCGCGACCGCTTCGCTGAGGGTCGTCCTGAGATCGGTCATGGCTTACTGGCCGGCCTGGATCCGGAAGCGGCTGCCGGAGCGGTTGAACTCGGCCATTTCGGGCGTGACGTCGAAGCCGATGAGGATTTCAAAGTTCGACCCCGATATCTCCTGTCCGGCGCGCGGGATGGTCAGGCCGCGAATCTCCTCGGTATGGGTGACGCGGTCCGAGCCGGCGAAATCGACGGCGAAGTCGAAATACTGCTTGTCGAGGATGGCGGTGTTCCGCTCGGTCACCGCGATCCAGTAGCGATAGGTGCGTTGGTCGGCGCCGGCCTGGGGACCCTTGCCGAGGCGGAACAGGATGTTCATGTCGACGGTGATCGGGTCGTCCTCGCGGTAGCGGCAATCGGATGCCAGGCCCTCGATCTCGCCGGTGTAGCCGACATTGGCCGAGGCGGCCTGCCCGGTCAGCTCGACGTAGCGCGCGGCGTCGTAGAGGATCTTCACATAGGGGCACGGCCCGGCGTTGACCTGCCCCGGCAGGCGGAGCCGCCGGATGTTCCAGCCGTCGTCCTGTTGCCGGCCCTGGCCCTGCTGCTGCTGTTGCTGCTGCGGACGCTGCTGCTGGGCCACGGCGAGGTCGGGCAGGACGAGCGCGCCGAGGCTCAGGGCGACGACGGCGGTAAGGACACGGCTCATGCGGGCGGAATTCCGATCGAACGGGAAGCGGGACGGCGGATCGACGCCGATCCGGCGACGCTCGCGGGTGATAGCGGCTAAAGCGAGGCGTCGCAACGAACCGGCATGTGGCGTCGGCGCGCGTGAGGCCCTAGGTTTGGGGGCATGGACCTCGCCCAGCCGCTCCGCCGCCCCCTGACCGTGCGCCTGGCCACGCCGCGCGGCTTCTGTGCCGGCGTCGACCGGGCCATTCAGATCGTCGAGCGGGCGCTCGAGAAGTACGGCGCGCCCGTCTATGTCCGCCACGAGATCGTTCACAACCGCCACGTCGTCGAGCGGCTGCGCGACATGGGGGCGGTGTTCGTCAAGGAGCTGGACGAGTGCCCCGATGACCGGCCGGTGGTGTTCTCGGCCCACGGCGTGCCCAAGTCGGTGCCGGACGCCGCCCGCCAGCGCCAGATGTTCTTCCTCGACGCCACCTGCCCGCTGGTCTCCAAGGTGCATGTCGAGGCCGACCGTCACCATGCCGCGGGTCGGTTGATCCTGCTGATCGGCCACGCGGGCCACCCCGAGGTGGTCGGCACCATGGGCCAGCTGCCGCCCGGGGCGGTGGTGCTGATCGAGACGGTGGAGGACGCCGAGGCGGTCATGCCGCCGCCGGGCGCGGCCCTCGCCTACGCCACCCAGACCACCCTGTCGCTGGACGACACGGCCGAGATCCTGGCCGTGCTCAAGCGGCGCTTCCCCGAACTGCCCGACCCGCACAAGGAAGACATCTGCTACGCCACCACCAACCGCCAGGAGGCCGTCAAGCGGCTGGCCGAGGGATCGGATCTGGTGCTGGTGGTGGGGTCGAAGAACAGCTCGAACTCGGTGCGGCTGGTCGAGGTGGCGCTGAGGGCCGGGGTGGCCGACGCCCGGCTGCTGGACGACGCCACGGGTCTCGACTGGTTGTGGTTTGAGGGGGTTCGCACCGTCGGAATCACCGCCGGCGCCTCCGCGCCCGAGCCCCTGGTTCAGGGCGTGATCGACGCCCTGTCGGAGCGGTTCGACGTGACCCAGGTCGACGACGCCGGAGAGCGCGAGACCGTGACGTTCAAGCTGCCCCGGGCCCTGACGGCCTAGGCTTCGGCCCCTCCCACATAGCGCCGCCACAGCAGCGGCGCGCCCAGCCAGTAGGCGAGCTCGGCCGGGCGCTGGATGTCCCAGACGGCGAGGTCGGCGGCCTTGCCGGGTTCGAGGGTTCCGATGCGATCGGCGAGGCCTAGCGCCCTGGCGGCGTTGACCGTGGCGCCGCGCAGCGCCTCCTGGGGCGTCAGGCGGAACTGCACGCAGGCCAGGGTGATCGCCGTCGTCATGGAGGCGACCGGCGAGGTGCCGGGGTTGCAGTCGGTGGCCACAGCCATGGCCACGCCGTGCGCGCGCAACAGATCGACGGGCGGCAGCTTCGTCTCGCGCAGCATCAGGAAGGCGCCGGGCAGCAGCACCGCTGCGACCCCCGCCTCGGCCATGGCGCGGATCCCGACCTCGGTGGAGTGCTCGATGTGGTCGGCCGACAGGGCCCCGTAGCGCGCCGCCAGGGCCGCGCCGCCGCCGTCCGACAGCTGGTCAGCGTGCAGCTTGACCGGCAGGCCCAAAGCCCTGGCCCGATCGAACAGCCGCGCCACCTCGGCTTCCGAAAAGGCGATGGGTTCGCAGTAGGCGTCGACGGCGTCGACCAGGCCCTCGGCGTGGGCGGCGGGCAGGATGTCATCGATGGCCAGATCGACATAGGCGGCCCGGTCCTGGCGATGCTCCGGCGGCACGGCGTGCAGGCCCAGATAGCTGGTGCGGACTCGCACCCCGCCCTCGCGACCGATGCGGCGGGCGACGCGCAGCATCTTCAGCTCGGTCTCGCGATCCAGGCCATATCCCGACTTGATTTCGACGGTGGTGACGCCCGTGGCCTTCAACCCCTCCAGCCGCCGCATGGCGGAGGCGAACAGCGCCTCCTCCGAGGCCTCGCGGGTGGCGCGCACGGACGAGACGATGCCGCCGCCGGCGCGGGCGATCTCCTCATAGGTCGCGCCCTGGAGCCGCTGTTCGAACTCTCCCGAGCGGTCGCCGCCGAACACCAGGTGGGTGTGACAGTCGATCAGGCCGGGCGTGACCCAGCGCCCGTCGAGGCGATGGGTTTCAGCGACCTGGTGATCCGGAAGGTCGTCGCGCGGCCCGACCCAGGCGATGCGGCCGTCCGCGATCAGGATCGCCCCGTCGTCGATGGCGCCGTAGGGCTGCGGCCCGGCCATCGTCGCCAGGCCGCAGTCGGTGAGGAGGAAATCGGCCTTCATGAACCCTCTCCCTGAGGGAGAGGGCTTGAGCACCGGAGAGCGAAGCGATCGGCTCGTGCGACCCGGAGGGCGGCGCGAAGCGTCAAAGGGTGAGGGATTCTGGCGCCGGAACGTCTGGCATCGAAACCCCTCACCCGATCGCGCCAGGGCGACGGCTGCGCCGCCGCGCGCGATCTCCCTCTCCCGTCGGGAGAGGGACGCCGATCAATCTTTCTCATCGCGCCTCGAACCCCGCCAGAAGTTCGCAGAACCACCGCCCGACGGTCAGCGATCCGAGGTCGCCGATCTCCAGGGACAGGTCGTATTCCGTCAGGTCGACGGCGGCGACCTGGGCGTGGGCTCCGATCAGGCGGGTCGCCTCGAACAGGTCGTGGACCGAACATCCGCCCGGCCGCGCGCCGGGCGAGGCGGGCCACTGGCTGCGGTCCAGCACGTCGATATCGACATCGATATAGATGCGGTCGGCAAGGCCGGAGAGGCGTTCCAGCTCCTCGGCCACCACGGCGGCGAACCCCGCGCGGCAGCATTCATCCGCCGTCCGCACCGAAATACCCGCCGCCTTCGCCTTCTCATGCGCGCGGCGGGTGTTGGCGAAGGGAGCCAGGCCGATCTGACTGATCCGGCGGCCGTCCAGACCATCGTCCAGCAGAGCCTGAACCGGATTGCCGTTGGTCAGGCCCTGATCGGTGTCGCGCAGGTCGAAATGGGCGTCGAGCGTCAGCAGCGCCGTTCCCTCCAGCCCGAGGCCGTGCACGCCCGGCCGGGTGATGGCGTTGTTGCCGCCGATCAGCACGATCAGGTCGCGGTTCGCCTGAGCGCGGACGGCCGTCTGGATGGGATACCGCGCATCGGCGGGGCTGACGGCCTTCAGCGCCACGTCCCCGGCGTCGTGGATGGGCGTGGTCAGCTCGCGGCTGGTCTCGACGTCATAGGTGGAAAAGCGCGGCAGGACGGCGCGAAAGGCCTTGGGCCCCAGGTCACAGCGGCCGGGGGTCAGCGACCGCTCGTTCAGCGGACAGCCGATGATGGCCACCGGGGCGTCGGCATGATCGCCGACGAGATCGGCGACCGACCGCCAGGACAGGGCTTCGGAAGAGGTCATGGGTCTTTCCTAGACCTTTTGGCGCGGGTGGGAGAAGCCTGCCGAGGAGCCGAAAAAATGAGTCCAAGAGTCCAGGTTGGGGTCGCGGCGGGACCGATAGTTGAACGATTTCCGTGCCTTGCGAAGCGCATCGGCGGCCGGCGTCATTGGACTCAAGTGTGAGATGAGTCCTTCTCCC
>CAXBPJ010000094.1:0-6437 GCA_963977325.1 uncultured Brevundimonas sp.
CCTCGTGCTCCAGATGGGCCGAGCCATTGCGCGCCTCGATATAGGGGATGGTGTGGCTGCCGCACTCCTTGCCGATCAGCAGGCTGTCGCACTGGGTGAAGTTGCGCACGCCGGTCGCTTTCGGGTGCACCGACACCAGGCCGCGGTAGGTCGAGTCCGACCGTCCCGCCGACACCGCCTTGGCGATGATGCGCGACTTCGAGTTCTTGCCCAAGTGCACCATCTTTGTGCCCGTGTCGGCCTGCTGCCGCCCGTTTGTGATGGCGATGGAATAGAATTCGCCCGAGCTCTCCTCGCCCTTCAGCAGGCAGGACGGATATTTCCACGTCACGGCCGAGCCGGTCTCGACCTGGGTCCAGCTGACCTTCGACCGGTCGCCCCGGCAGTCGGCACGCTTGGTGACGAAGTTGTAGATGCCGCCCTTGCCGGTCGCCGGATCGCCCGGATACCAGTTCTGGACGGTGGAGTATTTCACCTCGGCGTCGTCCAGCGCCACGATCTCGACCACCGCGGCATGCAGCTGGTTCTCGTCGCGCATCGGCGCCGTGCAGCCCTCCAGATAGCTGACGTACGACCCCTTGTCGGCGATGATCAGCGTCCGCTCGAACTGGCCGGTCTGGCTCGCATTGATGCGGAAATAGGTCGACAGCTCCATCGGGCAGCGCACGCCCGGCGGGATGTAGACGAACGATCCGTCCGAAAAGACCGCGCTGTTAAGGGCCGCGAAATAGTTGTCCGACACCGGCACCACCGATCCCAGATACTGCCGGACGAGTTCGGGGTGCTCGCGCAGGGCCTCGGAGATCGGCATGAAGATCACGCCGGCCTTCTCCAGCTCCTTCTTGAAGGTGGTGACCACCGAAACGCTGTCGAACACGGCGTCCACCGCCACGCGCGGCGCACCCTGCACTCCGGCCAGAACCTCCTGCTCCTTCAGCGGGATGCCCAGCTTTTCGTAGACGGCCAGCAACTCCGGATCGACCTCGTCCAGAGACTTCGGCCCCTCCTTCTGCTTGGGCGCGGCGTAGTAGAACAGCTCCTGATAATCGACCGGCTCGTATTTCACCGCCGCCCAGGTCGGCTCCTCCATCGCCAGCCAGCGCTCATAGGCGGCCAGGCGCCATTCCAGCATCCATTCCGGCTCGCCCTTCTTCTCGGAGATGAAGCGCACGATGTCGGCGTTCAGCCCCTTGGGCGCGAACTCGGTCTCGATGTCCGAGGTGAAGCCATGCGCATACTTTTCCAGCGCGGCGACGGCGTCGATGGTTTCCTTGACAGCAGCCATGGTTACGCGACTTCCTTCACCCGCTCATTGAGCCGCGCCTGATGTTTGCCATAGGCCTCGACCCAGGCGTCGGCGAATAGGGTCCAGTCGCCTTCCGTGGTCCCCCAGCCGCCCGAGACCCGCACCCCGCCGGTCGCCATCGCGTCCAGCCCCATGGCTGAGATCGCCTTGGAGGGCTTGGTCTTGCCCGAGGAACAGGCGCTGCCGGCCGAGACCATGACGCCCTTGAGGTCCAGGGTGATCAGTTGCTGTGGGCTCTCCCAATCGGAGACCGCCATGAACAACGTGTTGGGCAGGCGGGGCGACGCCTCGCCGATCACCATCGCTCCGGCCGCCTTGACCCGCGCCGCGGCGGCGTCGCGCCAGGCGGAATGATCGACCCCCTCGGCCAGCTCACGCATCGCGCACACGGCGGCGGCGCCGAAACCCGTGATGCCCGGCACATTCTCGGTCCCGGCGCGCAGGCCCCGCTCCTGCCCCGCCCCGTGTAGGGCGCGGATCACCGGAACGCCCTCGCGGCTGACCAGGGCGCCCACGCCCTGCGGCCCGCCCAGCTTGTGCGCCGAAAGGGTCAGGGTGTCGGCCCCCAACGCGGCCATCGACACCGGGATCTTGCCCGCCGACTGGATGGCGTCGACATGCAGCCAGCCCCCGGCCGAGCGCACCATCGCACTGGCGGCCTCGATCGGCTGGATCACCCCGCTCTCATTGTTCGCATGATGGATGGCCACCACCGCCCGGCCCGGCCGCGCCAGCGCCTCCGCCAGCCAGGCCAGATCGACCACGCCGTTCCGATCGACCGGCAGCACCTCGACCGGCGCCCCCGACGCCACGGCCGCCTCGGCCACGCACGGATGCTCCGTCGCGCTCACGATCAGTCGCTCGCACCCGGCCGCCAGTGCGCTGGCGATGGCCTGGGCGTTGGATTCCGTGCCGCCCGAAGAGAACACCACCGCCGTCGGATCGGCCCCGACCAGCTCGACCACCTGGGCCCGCGCCGTCTCCACCCGCGCCCGCGCCCGTCGTCCGGCGGCATGCACCGCCGACGGATTGCCATTGTCGGCCAGGGCCTTGGCCATGATCTCCTGAACCTCCGGCCGAACCAAAGCCGAGGCGTTGTAATCCAGATAGACGCTCACGCCGCCGCCTCCGCCAGGGTCACGTTGGGCGGATCGATCGGCGCGCGATGACGCCCGGCCCGGTTCAGGATCACGTCCTCCAGACTGACTGAGGCCAGGTAGCGATGGATCTCGTCGCCCAGTCCTTCCCACAGATGATGGGTGATGCAGCGTTCGCCGCGCAGCATGCAGCCGCGCGTGGCGTCGACACAGCGCGTCGCCCGGATCGGCTCGTCGACCGCCAGAACGATATCCGCCACCATCACCGTGTCCGCCGCCCGCGCCAGCCGATAGCCGCCGCCGGGACCACGCACGCTGGACACCAGCCCCGCCCGCCGCAACCGCGCGAACAGCTGCTCCAGATAGCTCAGCGAAATCTCCTGCCGCTCCGAAATGGCGCCCAGCGACACCGCGCGCCCCACGCCGCCCTCGCCACGGCCATTGCGAGCCAGATCGGCCATCGCCATCACGGCGTATCGTCCCTTGGTCGACAGGCGCATCTCGGAGCCCTCGCTCGGCGTCAGATTTCCCGCGCAATCCTGGGCTCGTGTGTTAGAACCCCCGGCCTTGAACCGGCCGTCGCGCGCGGGGAGGACTTAGAAAGTCCGACTAGCGTGGTCAAGTATTACGCGGCTGCGAAACGCCAGTTGAACACGGGATTTTCGACCCCTCATGCCTGAAGTCATCCTCGCCGGCGCGGCCGGCCGTCTGGAAGGCCGCTATTCGCCCGGCAAGCGCGACAACGCTCCCATCGCCCTGATCCTGCATCCCCACCCCAAGGCGGCGGGCCAGATGAACAATCCGGTCGTCGTGCACATGCACCGCCTGTTCGTCGAGCGCGGCTTCGCCACCCTGCGCTTCAACTTCCGCGGCGTCGGCAAATCACAGGGCGAATTCGATTCCGGCATCGGCGAGCTGGCCGACGCGGCCACGGCCCTGGACTGGCTCCAGGCCGAGAACCCCGCCGCCACCCAGACCTGGGTCGCCGGCTATCAGTTCGGCTCCTACATCGGCATGCAGCTCTTGATGCGCCGGCCCGAGACGGACGGCTTCATCACCGTGTCGCCGCCGTCCAACATCTACGACTTCAGCTTCCTGGCCCCCTGCCCGGCGTCCGGCCTGTTCCTTCACGGCTCCAACGACACCGTGGTGCCGCCGATCGAGGTCGAGCGCGTGGTCAACAAGCTGCGCAGCCAGAAGGGCATCGTCATCGACTACGACGTGGTCGAAGGCGCCAGCCATTTCTGGCAGGACCACCTCGACGACGTCGAACGCCACATCGCCGCCTACCTGGACAAGCGGCTGGAAGCCGAGCCGGCCTGATTTGGCAGCCCTACCCCGTCGGCGCTGACGCTGCGATTGCTCCTTCCCTGAACGGTAAGGAGCAATCTAGGCCGCGACATCCCAGTCCAGCACCACCTTGCCCGACTGGCCCGATCGCATGGCCTCGAAGCCCTCGCGGTAGCGGTCATAGGGCAGTTCGTGGGTGATCAGGGGCGTCAGGTCGAGGCCGGCCTTGAGCAGACCCAGCATCTTCCTCCACGTGGTGAACATCTCGCGGCCGTAGACGCCCTTGATTGTCAGGGCCTTGAGGATGATCGTCCCCCAGTCGGTCTCCATCGGCTTCGAAGGAATGCCGAGCAGCGCCAGGCCGCCGCCCATGATCAGGGTGTCGACGCACTGCTTGAAGGCGATGGGCGAGCCGGACATCTCCAGCGCCACGTCGAAGCCGACCTTCATGCCGAGCTCCTTCATGACGTCGTGAAGATCCTCATTGAGGGTGTTCACGGTGCGCACGCCCGGCGCCACCTTCTGGGCCAGCTCCAGGCGGAAGTCGTTGATGTCGGTCAGGACCACGGTCCGCGCCCCGGCCTGACGGGCCACCGCGGCGGCCATCATGCCGATGGGGCCCGCGCCGGTGACCAGCACGTCCTCGCCCAGCAGGTCGAACTGTTGCGCCGTGTGCACCGCATTGCCGAACGGATCGAGGATGGAGCCGATCTGATAGGGCACGTCCTCGGGCAGCTCGATGACGTTGAAGGCCGGGGCCACGACATACTCCGCAAAGCCGCCCTGACGGTTGACGCCGATGCCCATGGTCGCCGGGTCGAGGTGGAAGTGACCGGCGCGCGCGGCTTCCGAATTCAGGTCGATCACGTGACCCTCGACCGAGACGCGCTGGCCGACCTTGAGCCGGCGATCCACGTCCTTGCCGATCTCGACGATGTCGCCGGCGAACTCGTGGCCGGTGATCATCGGCACGGGGACGTTCTTCTGGGACCACTCGTCCCAGTTCCAGATGTGGATGTCGGTGCCGCAGACCGAGGCGCGCTTGACCTTGATCAGCACATCGTCGGGCCCCGGCGTCGGCACCGGCGCCTCGATCAGGTCCAGGCCCTCTTCGGGGCGCATCTTGGCCAGGGCCTTCATGGTGTCGGTCATGGGTGCTGTTCCTGATGGGAGGGGTTGGCGCGGGAGATAGCTGGTCCGGCGGGCGGTGACAAAGGGCGGGACGCGCGAGGCGGCGCCGAGTTCCGGCTTGGGGCGTTGTCCCTGTACGATTTGCGGAGATTCCCATGCCGAGGCCTCGCCGAGCTCCCCTGATCTTGATCGCCATGGCGACGCTGACCGCGGCCGGTTGCGACGGCGGCGACACCGACGCGCCAGCGCCGGCGGCCGGTCCGGCCCCGGTCGGCCAGACACCGGCCGAGCAAGCCCCTCCGGCGTCAGACCCGGCCGAGCCCGATACGCCGGAGCCCACGGAGGCGGGGACATCCGGGCCGCTGCCGCTCCGACCGGGCGTCTATGTGACGGCCGGCTCAGGCTGCGCCTCACCGCCCAATGCGGGCTTCCGGGTCTATGACGGGCGCGGGTTCAGCGGCTCGGCCACTCGGGGCTGCCGCGCGACCGTCACCTCGGTCGAGGGCGCCGACCATCAGGTGGAGAACTCCTGCGTCGACACCTACTCCGGCGACCGGACGACGACCGGTCAGACGGTTCGGATCGAAGGGCCGGACAGCTTCCGCCTGACCGAAGCCGGCGAGGGCGCGTCCCAGACCTTCCGCCTTTGCTCCGCCGGCGAAGCGCCGGATTACCTGGAGGACCTGGCGCGCTAGGCGTCAGATCACCCCCAGTTCGGCGCCCGCCGTCTTGAACGCTTCGACCACCCGGTCGATCTGATCGAAGGTGTGGGCCGCCGACATCTGGGTGCGGATGCGGGCCTGGCCGCGCGGGACAACGGGGAAGCTGAATCCGATCACATAGACACCCAGCTCCAGCGCGCGGGCGGCGAAGTCTTGGGCCAGCTTGGCGTCGTGCAGCATGACCGGGATGATGGGATGTTCGCCGGGCAAGAGCTCGAAGCCCGCCTCGGTCATGGCCGTGCGATAGCGGTCGGCGTTGGCGAACAGCTGTTTACGCAGGGCGTCGCCCTCCCCGCCCCCGGCGATGCGGATGGCCTCCATCGACGAGCCGCACACGGCCGGCGCCAGGGCGTTTGAGAACAGATAGGGCCGCGCCCGCTGTTTCAGCAGGGCCACCACCTCCCGGGTGGCGCAGATGAAGCCGCCCATGGCCCCGCCCAAAGCCTTGCCATAGGTGCCGGTCAGGAAGTCGATCTCGACCCCGTGGTGCGCATACGACCCCCGACCCTGCGGCCCCAGGAATCCGGTGGCGTGGCAGTCATCGACCATGATCAGGGCGTCATAGGTGTCGGCCAGCGCCCGGATGTCCTTCAGCTTGGCGATATAGCCGTCCATCGAGAATGCGCCGTCGGTTGCGATGACGATGGTGCGGGCGCCGTCGGCCCGCGCCGCCTTCAGCTGGGTCTCCAGCTCGTCCATGTCGGAATTGGCGAAGCGGTAGCGCTTGGCCTTGCACAGCCGCACCCCGTCGATGATCGAGGCGTGGTTCAGGCTGTCGGAGACGATGGCGTCCTCGGCCCCCAGCAGGGGCTCGAACAGCCCGCCGTTGGCGTCGAAGGCGGCGGCGAACAGGATGCAGTCCTCGAAGCCGAGATAGGCGGCGGTCGCCGC
>CAXBPJ010000095.1:0-6429 GCA_963977325.1 uncultured Brevundimonas sp.
GGTAGCGATCGCCGCTTTTGCGACCGCGACATTTCCTGCGGAGCCAGATTCGCACGACTGGCTGCGCATCAGTTGGTCTCGCGACTTCAGTCGTTCGCTTTACATGTCAGGCGGGATTTAGAGATCCGCGATCTTCGCAACCTGACCGTAGTCGATGCGCGATGGTCCTACGGGGCGATCGAGTACGAAACCAACGTTTGGACTATCGTGAACCGCATCATCCACGGTCGCAACTTGCACGTGCGGATGGTTCACCGTGGGAATCGGCTTTTCACCAACTTTGGCGACTGCTTCGTCCTGTATGCGGTTGTCGAGTCTGACCAAGGCGGGGCCCACACACTTCGACCCCCTAGGCTTGGTCTTCGCGTACCTCAGTCAGGTTCCCCGAGGTTAACGCTGCGGACTTTTAATAGGCTGCGGCACGGATTGTGTGCTCCACATAACCCGTGTAAACTCGACTCGTGACGCGCAACCTCACCCTCGCCATTGACGACGACCTGCTCGACAAGGTGCGGGTTCTGGCCGCCATGAAGCGGACCAGCGTCAATGAGATGGTGCGGGGGTTTCTGACCAGGCTGGTCGAGCAGGAGGTGGAGCACGACGAAGCCACCCAGGAGCTTCTCAAGCTTATCGATGAATCCGAAGGCGACATGGGCGATTGGCGGCCCAAACGCGAAGACGCGTATAGCGGCGAGCCTCGCTTTGATCGCTGGAGCTGAGGTTTTCCTCGACACCAATTTGCTGATCTACGCCGCTCAAGGCGGACGGGTTGCGCCGGAAAAGCGCGACATCGCGCGTCGCATCATTCTGCAAGGCCGCTATGGAACGTCAGGCCAGGTGCTGGCCGAGTTCTATACCGTCGCCATCCGAAAGGGCGCACGGCCGCTGACGCCAGAGGTCGCCACGCGGTGGGTGCGGACCCTGGCCAAAAAGCCTTGCCAGCCGATTGACACGGCCGTCGTCCGCGCCGCCATCGATCTGTCCCAGCGATATCGAATTTCCTATTGGGACGGCGCGATCATCGCCGCGGCCGAGCGCCTGGGCGCGCGCGTCGTCTATTCCGAAGACCTGAACCACGGCCAGACCTATGGCTCGGTCCGGGTCGAGAACCCCTTTCTCTCCTCCTGAACCAAGCGAGCCCATGTCCATTCTCGTCGATAAGAACACCAAGGTCCTGGTCCAGGGCCTGACCGGGAACACCGGCACCTTCCACACCGAGCAGGCGCTTCGCTATTTCGGCACGCGGATGGTCGGGGGCGTGCACCCCAAGAAGGGCGGCGAGATCTGGCACGGGTCGGAGGGGGCGAGCCTGCCGATCTTCGCCACCGTGGCCGAGGGAATGGAGAAGACCGGGGCTAACGCGTCGGTGATCTATGTCCCGCCGGCCGGCGCAGCCGACGCCATCATCGAGGCGATCGACGCCGAGGTGCCCTTCATCACCTGCATCACCGAGGGCATCCCTGTGCTGGACATGGTGCGGGTCAAGGCGCGGCTGGACCGGTCGAACTCGCGCCTGCTCGGACCCAACTGCCCGGGCATCCTGACTCCGGAGGAATGCAAGATCGGCATCATGCCGGGCTCGATCTTCAAGAAGGGCAATGTCGGCATCGTCTCGCGCTCGGGCACCCTGACCTATGAGGCGGTGTTCCAGACCACCAACGAGGGCCTGGGCCAGACCACCGCCGTCGGCATCGGCGGCGACCCGGTCAAGGGCACGGAGTTCATCGACGTGCTGGAGCTGTTCCTCGCCGACGACGAGACCCAGTCCATCGTCATGATCGGCGAGATCGGCGGCGCGGCCGAGGAAGACGCCGCCCAGTTCCTGATCGACGAGGCGAAGAAGGGCAGGAAGAAGCCCATGGTCGGCTTCATCGCCGGCCGCACGGCGCCCAAGGGCCGGACCATGGGCCATGCCGGCGCGGTCGTCAGTGGCGGCAAGGGCGACGCCGAGAGCAAGATCGCGGCGATGGAAGAGGCCGGCATCCGCGTCTCCCCCTCCCCCGCCCGCCTGGGCTCGACCCTGGTCGAGGTGCTCAAGGGCTGATCGGGCGTTTCGAGGGGCGGAAAATCGGCCTTTCGCCCCCATTCCGCCATGACCTTCGCGGCGAACGCGCCTATATCCGGGCCGTCGCCTGGGCCGGGCAGCGCGTCCGGGCGAAGGGATAGATCGAGACACCATGGCTGACGACGCCGGCCGGCTGAACCAGGTCTTCGCCGAGACCTCCTTTCTCTATGGCGCCAACGCCGGCTTCATCGAGGAATTGCATGCCAAATGGGCGGCCGATCCGCGCTCGGTGTCTGACGAATGGCGCTCCTTTTTCGACCAGTTGAAGGACGGCGCCGATCAGGTGCGCCAGGCTGCCGGCGCCGGCAGCTGGGGGCGCGGCGTCGCCACGGAGCCGACCGAGGAGACCGCCTCCTTCGACGGCCGTTGGCCGCTTGCGAAGCCTGATCCGAAAGCCAAGGGTGCGTCCAAGGCGGCTACGCCCGCCGCCGCCACAGCCGAGGACATCAAAGCCGCCGCCCACGACTCGATCCGCGCCCTGATGCTGATCCGCGGCTGGCGGGTGCGCGGGCATCTGCAGGCCAGCCTCGACCCCCTGGGCATCGAGCAGCCGGTGACCAACCCGGAGCTGACGCCGGAGTTCTACGGCTTCACCGGCGCGGACCTCGATCGCCCCGTCTATCTCGACGGCGTGCTGGGCCTGCAGACTGGGACCATCCGCGAGGTGATCGCGATCCTTCGGCGCACCTATGGCGGCCACATCGGCGTGCAGTACATGCACATCGCCGAACCGGACGAGAAGGCTTGGCTGCAGGAGCGGATCGAGGGGCCGGACAAGTTCCAGCAGAACGCCTTCACCAAGGAGGGCAAGCTCGCCATCCTGGCCAAGCTGATCGAGGCCGAGACCTTCGAGCGCTTCCTGCACAAGCGGTTCCCCGGCACCAAGCGGTTCGGCCTGGATGGCGGCGAGGCCATGGTCCCGGCCCTGGAGCAGATCATCAAGCGCGGCGGCGCCCTGGGCGTCGACGAGATCGTCTTGGGCATGGCCCACCGGGGTCGCCTGAACGTCTTGGCGGCGGTGATGGGCAAGCCCTACCGCGCCATCTTTCACGAGTTCCAGGGCGGCTCGACCGTTCCCTCGGACATCGAAGGCTCGGGCGACGTCAAATATCATATGGGCGCCAGTTCGGACCGCGAGTTCGACGGCAACACCGTCCACCTCAGCCTGACGGCTAACCCGTCCCACCTCGAGATCGTCAATCCGGTGGTTCTGGGCAAGGCGCGGGCGAAACAGGCCTTCGACATCCGCGACGCCAACCAGGGCAAGGCCGATGCCGAGTGGGCGCTGGACCGCACCAAAGTATTGCCCCTGCTGATCCACGGCGACGCCGCCTTCGCCGGGCAGGGCGTGGTGGCGGAGTGTTTCGCCCTGATGGGTCTGAAGGGCTATCGCACCGGCGGGACCATCCACTTCGTGGTCAACAACCAGATCGGCTTCACCACCTCGCCCCGGAACAGCCGGTCCAGCCCCTATCCGTCGGACGTGGCCCTGATGGTCCAGGCGCCGATCTTCCACGTCAACGGCGACGATCCGGAGGCCGTGGTCTTCGCCGCCAAGGTGGCCGCCGAATACCGCCAGAAGTTCAACAAGGACGTGGTGGTGGACATGTTCTGCTACCGCCGCTTTGGACACAACGAGGGCGACGACCCGACCTTCACCCAGCCGGTGATGTACGCAAAGATTCGCGCGCTCAACTCGACCCGCGAAATCTATGCCGCGCGCCTGATCGCCGAGGGCGTGATCGACCAGGCGGGCGTGGACGCCGAAGTCTCCAAGTTCGAGCAGTTCCTCGACACTGAATTCGACGCCGGAAAAGACTTCGAGGCCAAGAAGGCCGACTGGCTGGACGGTCACTGGACCGGCATCGGCCAGCCCGACGGCGACGAGCGGCGCGGCGAGACCGGCATTCCGCTGGAGACGCTCAAGGGCTATGGCGCGCGCCTGACCACGCCGCCCAATTCGGTCGATGTGCACAAGACCCTGAAGCGGGTGCTGGACGGCCGTCGCGAGGCGATCGAGAGCGGTCGGAATCTGGACTGGGCCACGGCCGAGAGTCTCGCTTTCGCCGGCCTGCTGGACGAGGGCTTCCCCGTGCGTCTGTCGGGCCAGGACAGCCAGCGCGGTACCTTCAGCCAGCGCCACGCCGCCATCGTCGATCAGACGACCGAGGGCCGTTACGTCCCGCTGAACCACCTTCGCGAGGGCCAGGCCCATTTCGAGGTGATCGACTCCGCCCTGTCGGAAGAGGCGGTCCTGGGCTTCGAATACGGCTATGCGCTGTCGGACCCCAACACCCTGGTGATGTGGGAGGCGCAGTTCGGCGACTTCGTGAACGGCGCCCAGGTGGTCATCGACCAGTTCATCAGCTCGGGTGAGCGCAAGTGGCTGAGGATGTGCGGCCTGACCATGCTGCTGCCCCACGGCTATGAGGGTCAGGGACCGGAGCATTCCTCGGCCCGGCTGGAGCGGTTCCTGCAGGCCTGCGCGGAGTACAATATGCAGGTTGCCAACTGCACCACCCCGGCCAACTATTTCCACATCCTGCGCCGCCAGATGCATCGGCCGTTCAGGAAGCCCCTGATCATCATGACGCCCAAGTCGCTGCTGCGTCACAAGAAGGCGGTGTCACCACTGTCGGACCTAGCGGAGGGCTCGACCTTCCACCGCGTCCTGCACGACGACGCCCAGACCCGACCCGAACTGGCGGGGATCAAGATCAAGGCCGACAAGGACATCCGCCGCGTCGTGCTGTGTTCGGGCAAGGTCTATTACGACCTGCTGGATCGGCGCGAGAAGGACAGTATCGACGACGTCTATCTGATGCGGCTGGAGCAGTTCTATCCGTGGCCGATGAAGTCGCTGATGACCGAACTGGCGCGCTTCCCCAAGGCCGAGCTGATCTGGTGCCAGGAAGAGCCCAGGAACATGGGCGGCTGGACCTTCGTCGATCCGTGGCTGGAGCTGACACTGGAGAAGCTGGATGTGAAGGCCAGGCGCGCCCGCTATGTCGGCCGCCCGGCCTCGGCCTCCACCGCGGCCGGCCTGATGAGCCGCCACCTGAAAGAACTCGACGCCTTCCTAACCGACGCCTTCGCCTGATAAGCGAAGCCTGACGACGCCCAACGACGCCTGACCAGAAAGATCCGGACCCGACCATGGCCGACATCCTGACCCCCACTCTCGGAGAATCGGTGACCGAGGCCACCATCGCCAAATGGTCCAAGAAGCCCGGCGAGGCGGTGAAGAAGGACGAGATCCTGGTCGAGCTGGAGACCGACAAGGTCTCGCTGGAGGTCGCCTCCCCCGCCGACGGCGTGTTGGGCGAGATCAAGGCCGGCGAGGGCGACACCGTCACGCCAGGCGCGGTGCTGGGCAGCGTGACCGAAGGCGCGGCGGGCGCGGCCAAGTCGGACGCTCCCCAGGCTGACACCAAGCCGGAGCCAAAGGCGGACATTCCTCAGTCGGAGACCAAAAGCGAGCGCACCGATGCGCCGGTCGCGTCCGGTTCGGGCGGCGACGCCATCTCCATCGCCGTGCCGACCATGGGCGAGAGCGTGGCCGAGGGCACGATCGGCACGTGGCTGAAGAAGGCCGGCGACACCGTCAAGAAGGACGAGCTGCTGGTCGAGATCGAGACCGACAAGGTCGCCGTCGAGGTGGCCTCTCCCGCCGACGGTGTGCTGACCGAGATCGGCGCGCCCGACGGCGCTAGCGTCAAGCCGGGCCAGGTGATCGGCAAGGTGTCCGGCTCGGGCTCCGGCGCCGCCCCGGTCGCCTCCGCTCCCGAAGGCAAGTCGGCCGATGCGGGCTCGGCCCAGTTGAAGTCGTCCGACGACCCGCACCTCTCGCCCGCCGTGCAGCGCGTGGTGTCGGAAAACAATCTCGATCCCAAGGCCATCCAGGCCACCGGACCCAAGGGCAACATCACCAAGGCCGACGCCCAGAACGCCGCCTCCGCGCCCAAGGCCGCTTCGGCCCCCGCTGCCCAAGCCGCGTCTGCGCCGCGCGAGACCGGCCCGCGCGAGGAGCGGGTCAAGATGACCCGCCTGCGCCAGCCCATCGCCCGTCGCCTGAAGGAGAGCCAGAATTCGGCGGCCCAGCTGACCACCTTCAACGAGGTGGACATGTCGGCGGTCATGGCCCTGCGCAGCCAGTACAAGGAGGCCTTCGAGAAGCGGCACGCGGTGAAGCTGGGCTTCATGAGTTTCTTCGTGAAGGCGGTGGTCAACGCCCTGCACGAAATCCCAGCCGTCAACGCCGAGATCGACGGCACGGACATCATCTACAAGAATCACTACGACATCGGGGTGGCCGTCGGCACCGAGAAGGGCCTGGTGGTGCCGGTGCTGCGCGACGCCGACCA
>CAXBPJ010000096.1:0-6414 GCA_963977325.1 uncultured Brevundimonas sp.
CGTAGCGCCAGCGCGCGCCCGGCATCGCCTCCAAAGGCAGGCCCGCCGAGCGCTCGGCCACCAGGGTGCCGCCGAAATAGACGTCGTCGGTGCGGTTGCCCGGGCCTTCGGTCCACAGGCCGCTGGCCATGTGCAGCAGGTTTTCGGTGGTGATGTCCGCCCGCGGATCGCCGTCGCGCCGCCATTCGGGCACGGGCGCCGGGGCGTCGAGGTCGATAATTCCGTCCATCACCGCCGCGCCGATGACGCTGGCGGCCAGGCTCTTGCCGACCGACCAGGTGCGCTGGGAGACATGCGGACCGAAACCGTCGCGGTATTGCTCGGCGATGATCCGGCCATCCTTGACCACGATGACGGCGGTGGTTTCGGAGCCCTCGCCGAAGCTGGCGCGGTCGAAGGCGCTTCCGACCAGAGCTGAAAGGGCCGGGGAGGGCGCGGTCGCGGGCGTCGCGCCGGCATCGCCCATCGGCCAGGGCAGGGCGTCCGTGGCGGCGAGATCCGGCCCCTCGACGGTCAGGCGGGGCAGGGGCGCGTCGGCGCTTCCGCCTGGCGGAGCCTGGACGCAGCCGAGATGCGGCCGCCAGAGAGCGATCCGGGGCGGGAAGTCCTCGGCGAAGGCGACCGAGACTGTGCGCGCCTCGCGGTCGATGACGGCCGGCAGGTCCTGAACCGGCTGGCGCAGCTCGACGTAGATGCGGGTCAGGTCGTCGGCCGCGACCGTCTCCTGATCCAGCCCGGCGTTGAACATCCCGCTGCAAAGGAAGGCGGCCTTGTAACCGGCGGCGAGGGACAGGGTGTGGCGATCGGGCGGGGCCGCCGCCTGCTGAGCGGTCTGGGCTGCGACAGGGGTGGCGAGGATCAGGGCGGCGGCGAAGGTGACGAAGCTGCGCATGGGCAAGTAGTGGCAGGCCGCCACAGCGAGGTCATCCTCAAATGTGACTTCCGCCGTCATCGTCGGACTTGATCCGGTCCACAGCAAAGGCGGAGATCCAGCCACGCAGGTGGAGAGTTCAGAGCGTCTGGATGCTCGGATCATGTCTGAGCATGACGGCTGTGCGGTGGTGAAAGCGGAAGGCGAGGGCTACAGACCTGGCATGACTGATCCCTCGTCCCCCGTCGTCATCCTCGACAAGCCCCAGCTGGCCGACAATATCGGCGCGGTGGCGCGGGTCATGGCCAATTTCGGCCTGAGCGAGCTGAGGCTGGTCAGCCCGCGCGACGGCTGGCCCCAGGACCGGGCCTGGGCCACGGCATCGGGCGCCGACTGGGTGCTGGAGGGGGTGCGGTTGTTCGACAGCGTGGCTGAGGCCATGGCCGACCTGACCACCGTGTTCGCCACCACGGCCCGGCCGCGCGAGACCCGCCAGCCGGTGCTGACTCCGCGCCAGGCGGTGGAGCGGCTGTACGACGACAGCGCCTCAGGCCAGGGCGTCGGTCTGTTGTTCGGCGGGGAGCGGGCCGGGCTGGAGACCGCAGACATCGTGTTGTGCGCCGGCATCGTCACCATACCGATCGACCCGCGCCATCACTCTCTGAACCTGGCCCAGGCGGTGGCCATCAACGCCTATGAGTGGCGCACGCGTTTGCTTGACGCCCCGCCGCCCAGGTTTCGCGAAGGCGAGCCGCCGGCGGCCAACGCCCTGCTGGTCGGCATGTATGAGCATCTCGAAGCCGAACTGGATGCCGGCGGCTTCTTCCATCCCCCTGAGAAGAAGCGTTCGATGAGCCAGAACCTGCGGGTCATGCTGGGTCGGGCGGCCTTCACCGAGCAGGAGGTGGCGACCTTCCGCGGCGTGATCCATGCCCTGGCCAAGGGGCGGGGGCGGGTGTTGGAGAAGCTGGCGCGCAGGCCCGGCTAGTCAGTTTCGAAGGTCGCCATACAGCGACACTGAGAGCGACCGAACGTTGCGTTGACGGAT
Source organism: uncultured Brevundimonas sp. (assembly GCA_963977325.1). Lineage (GTDB taxonomy): Bacteria > Pseudomonadota > Alphaproteobacteria > Caulobacterales > Caulobacteraceae > Brevundimonas. The sequence continues at coordinate 1,920 of CAXBPJ010000096.1, forward strand.
CGCTCGTGGTCTAGGCTCGGCCTTGCGGGTGCTGCGTGGAGGACGGCGAGGTGCTGAGGCTTTTCAGGTCTCTTCTGAAAGGATTCTCGACCGACCCGCATCGTTCGGACGTTGCGAAGGCGCATGCGCCGCAGTCTGGGCAGGCCGGTGGCGCCGCTTGGTCCAACACTCGAGCGCTGCTTGCGGCCGATCGCATAGAATCTTCGGTTGCGGCCTACGATGGCCAGCATTCGAGTGCGTTGGAGTTGTTCATCGACGCGGCGCGCAGCGAGGTCGATCCCGATAGCGAACTGGGCGCGCAGGTCGCCACAATCGTCGCGCAACAGGTCAACGCGCCAACGATCATCGATCTGTCGCGGCAGGGACAGGCGTCTATCGCCTGGCTTCATGCCGTGTTCAAGAAGTTGGTCAATCTGCAACGTTTGGATGACGCCGAGAGCGTGATCCGCTTCGTCGCGCTGAGCGATCCGCGCAACGGCCTCTACGCCTACCGGTTGCTCGATACGCTTCGGCGCCAGCACAAGACCGGCGAAGTGGTGCAGACGATTGTTTCGGGTCAGGCCGACGTGATTCAGGTCTTCCGTTTCGCCGATCTCTTCAGCCGATTGGACATAGATCGGCGGCACTTCGGATCGCGTTTCCGGGAAATATCCACCGTCACTTTGCTGCGGCTTCTGTTCGCTCTCAGGGGCACAGACGCCGCTCTGGAGCTTGAGATTCGTCGCCACCTCGCGCGTCGTCGACCGCTCTCCCTGATCAATGCGTTTGTGGAAGTGGTGCGTCGCGAGGGCAAGCGGGGTGTCGACTATCCGTGGCAGGAAGCGGTCGAACCCTTCGAATCCATCTCGCGGCACCTGGCGGCGGCTGCGCTGATCGCCGCTCACAAGGCGGATGGCCTGGATCCGGTCACATTGCGTCGAGGCCGAGCCGCGTTAGCAAGGGTTCGCGCCATCACGGATCAGGGGCCCGTCTGCTCGCACGGGTGGGGAGTCTACGCCGCCAGGTCTCTTCTTCACTCCGCGGACGCCGCGCCGCCCTGTCCACTGGTTGATCGGGTGGATGTCCTTATCACCTTCGGCAAGACGCGACCCGGATTCGACGATTTCCTGTCCGAACATCCCGGAGACATCCATGAAATTCGGATGGCCGAGGTTCCCGAAGATGAAGTGGCGGGCCGCAGAACCGCGGCGATCTCGGCCCTGGCCGCCGACCTCAACGCCCCCGAGGTCATCGACTGCATCCTCGAATGTCGAAGCGCCTCGAAACGGGTCGCGAGCGTCATGTGCGGCGGCGGGCCGGACCCGGATTGGCTGGATGTGGTGGCGCTGGCGATCGAGGACCGGCTTTATCCCCACTACAAGAAGCAACTGGATCTGGTCGTCCATCTCCGCGCCTCGGGCGCCCGACGGCTCTTGGTGGTCCTGCGTGATGGACGGATCGGCGCCGGATTAGAGCTGGCGTGGCTGCTGGACAGGCTCGGGTTCGATGTCCTGATCGGAAGTGATGTCGAGACGCGCGCCGAGCGGGACAAACTGGACGCCCTGTGGACCGAGCCGCCTGCCGACGGCGATCGGCCGTTGGCCTTCGCTCGCGCGGCTTTGGCGCCCACAGAGCGTGCGCCTTTGCGCAATCCGGTCGAGGATTTGTCGCCGTCGGCTCGAGGCGGGGGCGCGCGCAGCCGGATGCTGCTGACGTCCAACCTGGCCGATCCCAGCTATCTGAAAGCCTGCGCCTCCCTGTCGACCCGGTTGGCCGAGCGCGGCTTCCTGTTCGAGGTCTTCAACGGCCACAAGACGGGCGCCGATCGCTGGGCGAAGATGACGAAGCTGCCGATCGAGGCGGTGACCGACATGCCCGAACCGTCTGACGACGCGGGGCGGACCGTGACGTCGGCGTTGGCGCGACTGCATGACCATCTGGCCGGGGATGGGCGGGCGGAAGCGGTCCTCGATCCCGTGCGAGCCAATCTGTGGCGTCTGACGACGGTGCTGGTCCGAACGCTGGCCGCCGACCTCGACGCCATCGACGATCTCGTGGCGCGGGTGAAGACCGGCCAGGTCGGCGCGGTGGTGACGGTGCCCGGGCGGATGACGGCGGCCAGGGGGCTGACCGTCGCCGCCAATCGCCTCGGCCTCCCGGTCATCGATTTGCAGGTCTTCTTCATCAGCGCCAATCCCCGATATCGGCCCTCGTTGGCGCCGACCTATCTGGGCATCAGCGAGGATCAGATCGCCGTCTATCGCAGCCTCGGTCAGGCACCGAACCAGGAGGTGCGCCGCGCCGGGTCGGTGATGATCAGCGACCAGTTGAAGACGATCCTGAAGATCGACAGGGCCCAGGCGCGAGCGGAGCTGGAGATCGCCGACGACCGGACGCTGGTCGTCTATGGCGCCCAGCACTCACAGGGCGCGCTGGGCGACGATGTCACCGATCTTGTGGCCAAGGCCGCCGGCGGTCTGGAGGGCGTGACCCTGATCGTCAAACTCCACCCGCGCACGACCGACGCGCAGATGGCGGTGATCCGGCGTCGCGTCGACGATGTGTCGTCAGGCGATGTCAGGGTGGTGCGGGATGGAGACATCTACGCCATGATCCGGGCCGCGGACCTGGTCATCACCCAGTTTTCCAATGTCGGCTTGGAGGCGGCGGTTCTGGGGGTGCCGACGCTGTCGATCAACACGACCGGCCAGCCCTATGTCGTGGATTTGCCCGGCATGGGAGTAGCCGATCAAGCTTCGACGCCCGAGGAGCTGACGGCCAAGGTCCACGCCCTGACCCGCGATACGCCGGAGCGTGCCGCCCTGAAGGCTCGGCGCGAGGCCTATTTCGCAGCCAATCCCGAGCTGCGGATGACCGACGTCGCGGACCGGGTCGCCGATCTGATCGAGGAGCGTTGGGCTCAGGCGCGCGCCGACCTCATGCGGCCGGATTGACCTCGAGCAGCTGGACCCGGAACAGCAGGGTCGAGTTGGCCGGGATCTCGCCGCCGCCCATGACGCGCGAGCCGTAAGCCAGATTGGCGGGGATGACGAAGTCGAAGGTCTCACCCTCGCGCATCAGGGCGACGCCTTCGGTCCAGCCGTCGATGACCCGGTTCAGCGGGAATTCGGCCGGTTCGTTACGGCTGTAGGAACTGTCGAACTCGCGGCCGTCGATGAATACGCCGCGATAGTGGACGCGCACGGTGTCGGTGGCGACGGGCTGGTCGCCGTCCGGGTTGGGTTCGCTGACGAGGCGATATTGTAGGCCGCTGTCTGTGGCGGTCCAGCCCGTGCGTTGGGCGCTCCAGTCCAGATAGGCCTGCTGGCCCGCCTCCCAGTTGGCCTGGCTGGCCTCGCCGACCGTCGGTCGGACTGGCGGCGGGGCGGTCAGATCGACCGGCGGCGCGCTGGCGCAGGCGGCGAGGAGGAGGGCGGCGGTGGTGAGAGCTGGGCGAGCGATAGTGCGGGTCATGAAAATTCGTCCTAGAAGTGTATAGCCGCGACCGTCGCGGAGCCGTCGGGAGCCAGAATCATGTCAGGCGATGTTTGGGAGCATTTGGTCGAGATATACCTGACTCGTCATAGGGCGGTCTTTGTCAGCCCGAGCTATTTGATTGGTGAGCCCGGCGCCTGGAACGCATGTATCGACTTTCTTGCGCTCGACTTCAGCGAAAACGCCATTTGGGCTGTTGAAGTTACGGCCGGAGCCGGCTTCGGGAAAATTGGCAATAAGGCCCGAGAGTTCGACGAGAAATACGCGCCTCGCATCCGCGACCAGTTGAACCATGACGGAATGCGAATGACCGACCTGATGGGGTGGTCCATCGGTCTGTGGGCGTTCGTGAGGTCGCCCTGGAAGAAGGAGTGCGAGCGACAGCTGTCAAAGACCGTGCGGCACTGGAAGGTGACCGACCTCGAGGAAACCGCGTTCCAATGGGAGTACTGGGACGACAGGCATAGACCAATGCCGCCCGATTATCCCGGCGAACCCCCTCGGCCTTGATCTGCCCGGAAACTCGCAGCCAAGGCCTTTATTTCGCCGAAGAACGGCGTATATGTGCGCCTCCCGCAGATTCCAGAGAATTTCGCGCGAAAGCGCCGAGGCCCGGTTTGTCGCCCTCCGACCGGTGCGAAGGCGCGCTCCTCCCCAAGGGAGCCCGACATTTCAGGTGTCCTGGTCCGTCCCTGGACCGAGGGTGGACGCCGAAACCGATGGTCACGGGTCGCCGGTAGGCGAAGCCGTGGCTGCTGCATTTCGACGCCGGCCCCGAGCCCGGCGCATTGGGAACGATACATGGCAGACTCCACCGGCGGCCTCACCATCAACGGCCAGATCGCCTCCGCCCAGACCTTCACCGGCAAGAAGCGCATCCGTCGCTCGTTCGGCCGCATCCCCGAAGCGGTGGCGATGCCGTACCTGATCGACGTGCAGCGCAGCTCCTACGAGCAGTTCCTGCAGCGCGACGTCCGTCCGGGCCAGCGCAAGGACGAGGGCATCGAGACGGTCTTCAAGT
>CAXBPJ010000097.1:0-6414 GCA_963977325.1 uncultured Brevundimonas sp.
CGGGGGGTTTTCCAGCTTGACTATAAAGCTTGATTCACATGCGCCTCCCTAACGTGCCAGTCTGCGTGCCGAGTGAGGAGACCCGTTGTGGCCAGGATCGTAGTCGCCGACGACGATGAATTGTTGCGGGCTCTGCTCCTGCACCGGCTCAGCGCTGACGGACACGATGTCACGGCGCTGCAGGACGGCGGCCAGGTCGTCGAGGTCGTTCGCGACCAGCGTCCCGATCTGCTTGTGCTCGACGCGATGATGCCCGTTGTGGACGGGTTTGAAATCCTGCGCCGCCTCAAGTCGGGCGTAGAGATCGATCCGACCCCCGTGATCATGCTGACGGCCCTGAAGCGCGAAGCGGATATCGTCGGAGCCCTGGAACTCGGCGCCGCCGACTATCTCGTGAAGCCGTTCATTCCCGACGAACTGAGCCAGCGCATCCGGCGGGTTCTCGAGTCCCGCCCCCCATCCGGCCTTTCTGATGATCGCGCTCGATTCCGTCGCTGAAGTCACCCAGCCGGCGCCGGAGACCGGACGATCTCGCTACGATGACGCTGTGGCCGCGCGCCGAGCCGGGCGGTTGGAGGAGGCCGTCACCCTGTCGCGAGACATTCTCGCGGGGCGTCCGGACGACGTCGACGCGCGCCTGAATCTGGCCCTGTCACTGTTGGCGCTCGATCGCCTGAACGAGGCGGAGTCCGAGTTCGAAACCGTGCTGGGCCGGTCGCCCGACTATGTCGATGCCCGGCTTGGACTGGCGTCCGTGGCCCGTCGTCGCGGCGACCTGGAGGAGGCCCGGCGCCAAATGTTGATCGCGCGTGCGCTGGCGCCCGGCCGGCCAGACGTGATCGCGCTCGAGCGCAGCCTGACGCCGGCGCGCCACCGGGTCGATGTCGACGCCTCACGCAGTCGATTGTCAGGCGGCCTGCCGGAGTGGACCGCCTACCGCCTTGCGCTGACGTCGCGCGTCGACGAGCGAACCCACGTTGGCGTGGCCGTGGAGCGCACCGAGCGTTTCGACGACGTTGACGTCTTCGCGGAGGCGCGCCTGGACCACCAACTGGATGGCGGCGCCGTCTTCATCGCCGCAGGCGGCGCGCCTGAGGCGGATTACCGGCCAGAGGTCATCGTGCGCGCCGGCGCTGAACTGCCGGTGGCCGGACCCCTTGCCGTCACACTGGAAGCGACGGCGGCTCGTTACGCCAGCGGTTCGGTCGAGACCCTGCAGCCCGGCCTGGCCGCAACGCTCGCCGACGGCGCCGTGACGGTGGGCGCGCGCTTCATCCAGGTCTGGGACGAGAACGACAACGCGCGGTCAGGCTACGCGATCTCAGGCCTTGTCGCCGTCACCGATCGCCTGCGGCTCAGGGCCGGGTACGCCGACGCACCGGAATCTTCGGAGGGCGTCACGATCGAGGTCCGGGCCGTCAGTCTGGGCCTGGATTATGATCTAACCGACCGCGCGACCCTCAAAACCAGCCTCGCGCGCGAAGATCGAGGGCCGGCCAACCGCGAGGAGTTCGGGGTCGGACTGGCCTGGCGCTTCTGATGTCGCTGCTGCTTGTCCTGTGGTGGTCTTCGCTCGTGATGGCGGCGGCGGCCCTCGGCTGGATGATCGGGCTGATCGCTGCCCGTCTGCGCCGTCAACGGCGCGATGACGCTCGGGCGCGCGATCGGGCGCGTGTCAGAGCCGCCTGCCTGGCCATCATCGGCGGCGCCCCGGAGGCCGCCGCGCAATTGGGGTCGGTAAAGCACCGCGCGAGACTGCTCGCCGAGGCCCTGCTTGAGTTCGGAGCTCTGGTGAGGGGCGCCGAGCGGGACCGACTGATCGAGTCCTATATCGTCTTCGCGGTTGACGAGAGACTGCGGGCGCGGATTTTCAAGGGAAGCCGCACCGGTCGCCTCGCGGCGATCGACGCACTGGCCTGGTTCTCGTCGGAGGCGACCGTTAAGGCGCTCCGGCGGGTTCTGGCCCAGACCCGCGACGCAGAGCTCAAGGCGGCCGCGATCCGGGCGCTGGTCGAACTGGACGCGCCGCCCGAGATCGGCCCCCTCCTTCGCGACCTGGACCGCGATCAGACGGCCGACTCGCTGGTCTATCTGCCCGTGTTCCGTCGACTCATCGCGGGCGAGCCCGACGCGGCGCTGATCGCCTTTCGGGATCCAGACGCGACGCCGACGGCCCGAGCCCTGCTGGCGGACGGGCTGGCGGCGGCCGGAGACTATCGCGTTCTGCCCCAGCTGGTGTCGGCTGCCGGCGACAGCGATCCGGGGGTGAGGACAGCGGTGGTCAGGGCCCTGGGCGTCCTGGCCCATCCCGCGGCGATCGAGCCGCTGCGGGCGTCGCTGACCGATGACGACTGGGAAGTCCGGGCCGCCGCGTGCGAGGCGCTGAGCCGCATCGGAGCCGCAACCGTTCTGGATGACGTGGCCGCGAGGCTGGGCGATCCTGTCTGGTGGGTGCGCTTCCAGTCGGCCGAGGCCCTTGGCAGATCGGGCGCGGCGGGTCTCGAAGCCCTGCGTCGCGCTGCGGGCGCGGCGGATGATCGTGTCCGCCGCGCGGCGTCCCTGGCCATGGCCGAAAAGGGCCTGCCGATGATCGTTGCGGAAGCGACGCCCGCATGATCGACCAGTCGCTGCAGACGATTGTCGCCTTTTCGAGCGTGATCGCCCTGTTCGTGATCATCGCCGGGCTGCTGCAGAACCTCGTCTATCTGGTCCAGCTCGCCCTTGCCGCCGCCGCGCTGATCGAGCGGCCGTCGTCGCCCCAGCCCGGCGTGCTCTGGCGCCGATTTGCCGACAGCGCGCCGCCCATCGCACTCCTCGCTCCCGCCTTCAACGAGGCCCTGACGATCGTCCAGTCGGTGCGATCCCTGCTGTCGCTCCAGTACCCCAACTTCGAAGTCATCGTGATAAACGACGGTTCTAAGGACGCGACGCTCCAGGTTCTGATCGACACCTTCGGTCTCAGGCCCATCAACCGGCACTACAACCTTGAAATCGACCATCAGGAGATCCGCGCCGTATACGGCGCTCCCCATCAGCCGCGCCTGATCGTCATCGACAAGCTGAACGGCGGCAAGGCCGACGCCCTGAACGCCGGAATTAATGTGTCGCGGGCCCCCATCTTCTGTTCGATGGACGCCGACTCCCTGCTGGAGCCCGACGCCCTGCTTCGCGCGGTCAGGCCGTTCGTCGAGGATCCCGAACGCACCGTGGCGGTCGGCGGCACGGTGCGCATCGCCAACGGCTGCGTCATCGCCGATGGTCGCGTGGTGGAAGTCAGGGCGCCCCGTCACCCCCTGGCCCTGCTGCAGACCGTCGAATATCTGCGCGCTTTTCTGATGGCGCGACTGGCCTGGAGCCGGATCAACGCCCTGACCATTATCTCGGGCGCCTTCGGGCTGTTCCGTCGCCATCGGGTCATCGAGGTCGGCGGCTACACGCACGGCACGGTCGGAGAGGACATGGAGCTGGTGGTGAAGCTTCACCGGCTGATGCGCGACAAGCGCCTGCCCTATCGCGTCGCCTTCGTGCCCGAGCCGGTCTGCTGGACCGAGGCGCCCGAGAGCCTGAGGGTGCTGGGTCGTCAGCGGGCGCGATGGCATCGTGGCGCGCTGGAGACCTTCGAGCGTCACTGGCCGGTTCTGTTCCAGCCTCACTACGGCCGCGTCGGCGTCGTCGGCTTCGGCTACGTTCTCCTGGTCGACGTGCTGGGTCCGATCGTCGAGTTGCTGGGCTATGTGCTGATCCCCGCTTTCTGGCTCCTGGGCGTTCTGTCTGTCGATTATCTGCTCGCCTTCCTGGCGGTCAGTTTCAGCTTCGGCGTGGTCATCTCGGTCGGCGCCCTGGCTCTCGAGGAAACCGAGCTGAGGCGCTTTCCCCGAGCTCGGGACCTAGCGCTTCTGACGCTCGTCGCCGTCCTGGAGAATTTCGGCTATCGCCAGCTCAACAACCTCTGGCGACTGCGCGGAGTCTGGCAGTATCTCCGGCGTAGTCAGTCCTGGGGCGCCATGACCCGCAAGGGGTTCAGCACTCAGACGTAAGAGATGCGCTCAATGCGCTCAGCAGCGGACCCATATCGTCGCGCGTGGGAATGCCGCCCAGCGCATAGATGCCGTCCAGAGGCTGGGCGGCGTCGCTGATCGCGGGAAAGCCAAAGGTCGCGCCTGACCCCGCCAACCCGTGGATCAGCTGACGAGCCCTGTCGCTATCGAGGCGATCCTCGGCGACGAACGTCATAAGCTCCAGCATCTCAGCGGCGGTCCGGGCGACATAGCGCGCGCGCAGAGGCGCCATGGGATCATCGGTCATGGAACGACCTTTCGCGCAGGTGGGGCCCGTTCAGGGCAGGAGTGGTCGACATAGGCGAGCCGTGATCCCAATGACATGCCGGGTTGGCCGCCGCGGGGGCGAATCTTGACTTTCCGGGGCGATGATGCGCCCTAGCGCCCTCCCGATTTCGCGGCCTTTGCGGCCCTCTGCGCAAGACGATCCGATCATGCACGCCTACCGCTCCCACACCTGCGGCGCCCTTCGCTCGAGCGACGCCGGGAACGCCGTCCGCCTGTCCGGCTGGGTGCACAGGAAGCGCGACCACGGCGGCCTGCTGTTCATCGACCTGCGCGACCACTACGGCCTGACCCAGCTGGTGCTGCACCCCGAAACGCCGGGCTTCGACGTGGTCGAGCGGCTGCGCGCCGAGAGCGTCATCAAGATCGACGGCGAGGTCGTCCTGCGCGAAGGCTCCACCGTCAACGCCAACCTGCCGACCGGCGAGATCGAGGTGCGGGTCAAGGCCGTCGAGGTGCTGTCCGAGGCCGCCGAACTGCCCCTGCCCGTCTTTGGCGAGCCGGAATATCCCGAGGACATCCGCCTCAAGAACCGGTTCCTCGATCTGCGCCGCGAGACCCTGCACAAGAACATCGTGCTGCGCTCGCGGGTCATCTCCTCGATCCGCAACCGCATGGTCGAGCAGGGCTTCCTGGAATATCAGACGCCGATCCTGACGGCCTCAAGCCCCGAAGGCGCGCGCGACTTCCTGGTCCCCAGCCGCCTGCATCCCGGCAAGTTCTACGCCCTTCCCCAGGCGCCCCAGCAGTTCAAGCAGTTGCTGATGGTCTCGGGCTTCGACCGCTACTTCCAGATCGCCCCCTGTTTCCGCGACGAGGACCTGCGCGCCGACCGCTCGCTGGAGTTCTATCAGCTCGACGTCGAGATGAGCTTCGTGACGCAAGAGGACGTCTTCGCCGCCATCGAGCCCGTCATGCACGGCGTGTTCGAGGAGTTCTCGGGCGGCAAGCCGGTCTCGCCCATCAGCGAGACCCAGACCTTCATCAACGACGTCGGCGACAGCTTCGAGCACAAGGGCTTCGAGCGCCTGACCTACGCCCAGTCGATGGCCTGGTACGGCACCGACAAGCCGGACACCCGCAACCCGATCAGGATGCAGGTCGTCTCCGACCACTTCCGCGAAGGCGGCTTCGGGCTGTTCGCCAAAATCCTCGGCGCCGACGCCAGGAACGCGGTCTGGGCCATCCCGGCGCCGACCGGCGGCAGCAGAGCCTTCTGCGATCGCATGAACTCCTGGGCTCAAGGTGAAGGCCAGCCCGGCCTCGGCTACATCTTCTGGTCCGACGACCAGGGCGCCTGGGGCGGCCCCATCGCCAAGAACCTGGGTCAGGATCCGACCGATGCCCTCATGGCCTCGCTGGGGCTGGGCCAGGGCGACGCCGCCTTCTTCACCGCCGGCGACCCGGCCGTCTTCGCCAAGTTCGCCGGCCTGGCCCGCACCCGCGTGGGGACTGAACTGAAGCTGATCGACGAGGACCAGTTCAAGTTCTGCTGGATCGTCGACTTCCCGATGTTCGAGTGGTCGGAGGAGGAGAAGAAGGTCGACTTCTCCCACAACCCCTTCTCCATGCCCCAGGGCGGGCTGGAGGCGCTTGAGACCCAGGATCCGCTCACCATCCGCGCCTATCAGTACGACATCGTCTGCAACGGCTATGAGCTGTGCTCGGGCGCGATCCGGAACCACAAGGCCGAGATCATGCTCAAGGCCTTCGCCATCGCCGGCTACGACGCCTCGGTGGTCGAGGACCAGTTCGGCGGCATGCTGAACGCCTTCCGCTACGGCGCCCCGCCCCACGGGGGGCTGGCCCCCGGCATCGACCGCATCGTCATGCTGCTCGCCAACCAGACCGCTATCCGCGAAGTCATCGCCTTCCCCCTGAACCAGCAGGGCGAAGACCTCCTGATGAACGCCCCCACGGCGGCGTCGGAACGCCAGCTGAAGGACGTGCACGTCAGGACAACCTTGCCACTGAAGGGGTGACTATCTCCCTCCCCTTCATGGGGAGGGTGGCCGCGCAGCGGCCGGGTGGGGTTCGTATGAGCCGAGGGCTGTCCTTTCGAGCCCCACCC
>CAXBPJ010000098.1:0-6366 GCA_963977325.1 uncultured Brevundimonas sp.
GAGGTGCTTCAGGAGCTGGTCGAGAGCGGCAACACCATCGTGGTGATCGAGCACAATCTCGATGTCATCAAGGTCGCCGACTGGCTGCTCGACTTCGGCCCCGAAGGCGGCGACGGCGGCGGCGAGATCGTCGCGGTCGGAACCCCCGAACAGGTCGCCGGCAACCCGGCCAGCTGGACCGGCCGCTACCTCAAGGAGGTGCTCGACCGCCACGAGACCCGCCGCAAGGCCCGCGTCGCGGAAGCGCTCAGCAGCGCCAAGCCATCGAAACCCGCCGCCAAACGCCCCCGAGCCCGCGCGAACGCCTGACCGGTCTGGCGTCATCGTCGCTCGCGGCGAGGCGCCATGGTTCATTGCCCAAGCAAGGCGGGTTCATCACGGCGGGCACGACGAATTCACGGCGAACACGACGGATTCGGAGCCGCAGGCACCGGGCGCCAGGCCAGCACGGGAGGCCGTTATGGATCGACGCTCAAGCGTCGATCACGCTAAGCGGCCATGCTGCCTAACAAGCCGCCGGTGTGGACACGCCCCTAACCCTGTCGTGTCCGTGGTGAAGCCCGTTGTGCCCGTGGTGATGAACCCGTCCATCGTCATCGGCCAGCAAGCCGCTGGCCGGCGGAATCCTACCTAAGAGACGTGCGGGCGAGCCCCTACAGCCCGAGCTTGGCCTTGAGGATGTCGTTGACCGCGGCCGGGTTGGCCTTGCCGCCGGTGGCCTTCATCACCTGGCCGACGAACCATCCGATGGCCTGGGGTTTGTCCTTGACCACTTCGGCCTTGTCCGGATTGGCGGCGATGATCTCGTTCACGGCCTTTTCGATGGCGCCGGTGTCGGTGACCTGTTTCAGACCCCGCGCCTCGACCACCTCGGCCGGCGAGCCCTCGCCGTTCCACACATGGTCGAACACTTCCTTGGCGATCTTCGACGAGATGACGCCCGTTTCAATCAGTTCGACCAGCTGCGCCACATGGCCCGCCGGCAGCGGATTGTCCGAGAAGTCCCGTCCGGCCGCCGTCAGCCGGGCCGACAGCTCGTTGGTCACCCAGTTGGCCGCCAGCTTGGCGTCCCGCCCCTTCGCGGCCGCCTCGAAATAGTCCGCCTTGGCCTGGTCCGAGATCAGCACCCCGGCATCGTATTGCGACAGGCCATAGTCGGCCATGAACCGGCGGCGTTTGTCGTCGGGCAGCTCCGGCAGGGACGCCTTGATCTCCTCGATCCAGGCCCGCTCGATCTCCAGCGGCAGCAGGTCAGGGTCCGGGAAATAGCGGTAATCGTGCGCCTCCTCCTTGGAGCGCATCGAGCGGGTCTCGCCCTTGGTCGGGTCGAACAGGCGGGTCTCCTGATCGATCGCTCCGCCGTCCTCCAGGATCTCGATCTGGCGCCGCGCCTCGTAACCGATCGCCTGAGAAATGAAGCGGAAGCTGTTGACGTTCTTGATCTCGCAGCGCGTGCCCAGATGGCCGAAGTCGCCGCTCTCGCGATATTTCTCATACTGGCCGGGGCGGCACACCGACACGTTCACATCGGCGCGCAGATTGCCCTTTTCCATGTCGCCGTCGCAGGTGCCCAGATAGATCAGGATGGTGCGCAGCTTCTTCAGATAGGCTGTCGCCTCGTCCGGGCTGCGCATGTCGGGCCTGGACACGATCTCCATCAGCGCCGTGCCCGCCCGGTTCAGATCGACATAGCTCTCCGAGGGCGACAGGTCGTGGATCAGCTTGCCGGCGTCCTGCTCCAGATGCAGCCGCTCGATCCGCACATTGAAGAACCCGCCGTCGTCGCGCTCGACCTCGACCACGCCCTCGCCGACGATGGGGTGATACAGCTGGCTGATCTGATAGCCGGTCGGCAGGTCGGGATAGAAATAGTTCTTGCGGTCGAACTGGCTCTTCTCGTTGATCCGCGCGCGCAGCCCTAGGCCCGTGCGCACCGCCTGCTCGACGCAGAGCCGATTCAGCACCGGCAGCATGCCCGGAAAGCCCGCATCGACCAGCGACACCTGCTCGTTCGGCCCCGCCCCGAAACCCACCGCCGCCCCGGAGAACAGCTTGGCCTTCGACGCCACCTGCGCATGCACCTCCAGCCCCAGGACGATCTCCCAGGGACCGGTGCGGCCTTGGATGGTGTAGGTTGAGGTGTCAGTCACGTCTTGCCTCGTATCGCGACGGGTCAAAATCGCCCAGGTCTTCGAGCAGGGCTTCCTCGTGATCCCACCGATGAATCGACCCCGAACCGGGCAGGACTATCAAGAGATCGCCGTGGCCATTACTCGCTATCACCACGGCGCTCTGCGGAAACCCATGCCACTTCTTCGCCTGCTCGGTCTCGACAAGTACATGGTTGGCGGTTCGCCTCATCCGCTTGCGATCGCCGTCATCCCAAACCGGATGGATCATCCAATCCTCGCCGTCGCGATGAAAATCGCCGCCGTTGGAGCGCTGAAGCGCTTGCCGCCACGCGCGTGGGAAGGTGAAGCCGAGAGTTTCCTCGGCCACGACAATCTTCTCATCATCAACGGTGAACGGCATCGCTCACCACCACTTCTCCGGCCGCGCCGTGAATCCCGCCGCCCGTTCCAGCGCATCCGCCACCTGGAACACCGTGGCCTCGTCCAGCGCCTTGCCGATCACCTGCAGGCCCAGCGGCAGGCCCCCGCTATCCACCCCCGCCGGCACCGAAATCCCCGGCAACCCCGCCAGGTTGGCGGTCACGGTGAAGACGTCGTTCAGATACATGGTCACCGGGTCGATCTGCCTGTCGCCCAGCGCGAAGGCCGCCGACGGCGTCGAGGGCGTCAGGATCGCGTCCACCCGGTCCCAGACGGCGTCGAAGTCCTGGGCGATCCGCCGTCGGACCTTCAGCGCCTTCACATAATAGGCGTCATAGAATCCGGCCGACAGCACATAGGCGCCGATGGTCAGGCGACGCTGGACCTCCTTGCCGAAGCCCTCGGCGCGGCTCGACTCATACAGGTCGGTCAGCGACTTGGCGCCATCCGCCCGGTGGCCAAAGCGCATGCCGTCATAGCGGGCCAGGTTCGACGAGGCCTCGGCCGGGGCCACGATGTAATAGGTCGGCAGGGCGTATTTGGTGTGCGGCAGGCTGATCTCGACGATCTCGGCGCCGGCGTCCTTCAGCCACTGCACGCCCTGGTCCCAGAGCGCCTGGATCTCGGCGGGCATGCCGTCGACGACATACTCGCGCGGCACGCCGATGCGCAGCCCCTTCACGCCCTTGCCCAGCGACTGCGTCCAGTCCGGCGTCTCGACGTCCAGGCTGGTGGAGTCCTTCGGATCGAACGAGCACATCGACCGCAGGAAGATGGCCGCGTCCTCGACCGTCTTCGTGATCGGTCCGGCCTGATCAAGCGAGCTGGCGAAGGCCACCATGCCGAAGCGGCTGGCGCGGCCATAGGTCGGCTTGATGCCCACGGTGCCGGTGAAGGCCGCCGGCTGGCGGATGGACCCGCCGGTGTCAGAGGCCGTCGCGGCGAGGCAGAGCTCGCCCGCAACCGCCGAAGCGGAACCGCCCGACGATCCGCCCGGCGTCAGGTCGGCGTTGGACGCCTTGGACTTCCACGGATTGACCACGGGCCCGAACGCCGAGGTCTCGTTGGACGAGCCCATGGCGAACTCGTCCATGTTCAGCTTGCCCAGCATCCCCGCCCCGTCGCGCCACAGATTGGCGGTGACGGTCGACTCGTACGGCGGGACGAAGCCCTTCAGCATGTTCGACCCCGCCGTGGTCTGAACCCCGTCGGTGCAGAACAGGTCCTTGATGCCCAGCGGCGCGCCTTCCAGCGCCCCCCCCTCGCCCCTGGCGATCCGGGCGTCCGACGCGCGGGCCATGTCCAGCGCCTTGTCCGCCGTCACCTCGACATAGGCGTTCAGCGTCGGATTGGCGGCCTCGATGTTCGACAGGAAGGCGCGGGTGATTTCCTCCGAGGAGAAGTCCCGGGCCTTGAGACCGTCCAACGCGGCCTTGAGCGTCAGTTTGGTCAGGTCAGACATCACTCGACCACCTTGGGCACCACAAAGAACCCATCGGCCGACTTGGGCGCGTTGGACAGCACCGCCTCGACCTTGGCCCCGTCGGTGACCACGTCGTCGCGCAGGCGCACCGGCTGGCTCACGTTCGAGGTCATGGGCTCGACGCCCTCGATATCGACCTCGTCCAGTTGCTCGATCCAGGCCAGGATGCCGTTCAGCTCTCCGGCCAGGACCTCGAGCCGGTCCTCGGACGTCTTGATGCGGGCGAGATGCGCCACCTTGCGCACCGTCGCGGCGTCGATGGCCATGCGGCCCTCCGAATTCACGCGATGGGTGGAAAATCCAGCGCCGGGCTTAGTCGCGGCGCGGCGGAATCACAAGCCGAGCCTCACCCCCGCGCGAAGGCTTCCAGTTCTTCTGGCGTGTTGAGGCTCAGGCTCTCGGCCTCCGGCGCGATGCGCTTGGCCATGCCGGTCAGCACCTTCCCGGCGCCGATCTCGACGAACCGGCCAACGCCGCCGTCCCCCGCCATCCAGCTTACGCTCTCGCGCCAGCGCACCCGGCCCGTCACCTGTTCGACCAACAGGCGGCGGATCGCCTCCGGATCGCTCTCCGGCCGCGCCGTGACATTGGCCACCACCGGAGGCGCGGGCGCCGTGATGGTCACGCCCGCCAGCGCCTCGGCCATCCGATCGGCCGCCGGCTGCATCAGGGGACAGTGAAACGGCGCCGAGACGTTCAGCGGAATGGCCCGCGCGCCCAGTTCCTTGGCCTTCTCGATGGCCCGGTCGACCGCCGCCTTGTCGCCCGAGATGACGATGTTGCCGGCGTTGTTGTCATTGGCCACGACACAGACCCCGACCTCGGCTCCCGCCGCCGCGGCGGCTTCCGCCAGCGCCAGGTCGGTCTTGGGCCCGATCAGCGAGGCCATCGCCCCCTTGCCCACCGGCACGGTCTTCTGCATCGCCTGACCCCGCGTCTTCAACAGCCGCGCCGTCTCGGCCAGCGGGATCGCCCCCGCGGCGCAAAGCGCCGAATATTCGCCCAGCGAGTGCCCGGCGACATAGGCCGCCGCCGCCACATCGACGTCGAACTCGCGCTTCAGCACCCGCGCCGTCGCGACGGACACCGCCATCAGCGCCGGCTGGGCGTTCTCGGTCAGGGTCAGCTGATCCTCCGGCCCCTCGCGCATCAGTTTGAACAGATGCTGGCCGAGCGCCTCGTCCACCTCGGCGAACACCTCGCGCGCCGACCCGAACGCGTCCGCCAGCCCGGCGCCCATGCCGACCGATTGCGAGCCCTGGCCGGGAAAGAGGAAGGCGGTGGTCATGGCGGGGCTCCGGGGGATTAGGGAGTAGGGAGTAGGGAGTAGGGAGTAGGGAGTAGTTGGGGCTTAGGACCTGGCGGAGAGTTTGGCCAGAAGGGCGCGGAGCATTCGAGCCACCTCGTCGGCGAGTTCCATCGCAGCGTTGGCGACGCTCGGTTCACAAAGACCGACCCGAGTCGCCAACATCAAATGCGTTTCGAGCTCCTTCAGTGAACCTTGGGCGATCCTCAGGTGGTTGATGTAGGCGGGGCGCGTTCCACGGCCGTAACCCTCGGCGATATTGGCCGCGACAGACGCCGCAGCGCGGCGCGCCTGGGATGTCATTCCGAACTGCTCATCCTTCGGAAATATCCGTGTCACTGCGTAGGTCGCCTCCGCCAGTTCCATCGCTCGCTGCCAGACGACCAGATCCCGATAATTCTCGACCATTTTCTCCCACTACTCCCTACTCCCTAATCCCTACTCCCTACTCACCCACATTCGGCATACAGTACGCCACCCGTGCCCCGGAGCCTCGCCCGATGACCGTCCCGCGCCTCACCAGCCTCGCCATTCTCCTCGGCCTGGCCGCCTGCTCGCCGGAGCCGCAGACAGCGCCGGAGCTGACGCCCGCCATCCCCGCCCCGGCCGACGCCGCAGTCCCCGCCTCGGCGCCGAGCGCGCTGGAGGCCGCCGTACGCGCCGCCTACGCCGACGGCGGGGCTCTGCGCTATCAGGCCGCGACCCTGGATCTGAACAGCGACGGCGCCGACGAGGCGGTGGTCTATCTGATGGGGCCGTTCGTCTGCGGCTCGGGCGGCTGCCCCCCCCTGATCCTGACGCCCGAGGGCGAGGCCTGGCGCACGGTCTCAACCCTGACCGTAAGCCGCCAGCCCATCTGGGCGCTGGACAGCCGCAGCGAGGGCTGGCGCGACCTGGTCGTCTCGGTCTCCGGCGGCGGCGGGCCCTCCGGCCAGGCCCGGCTGGCCTTCGACGGCCAGACCTATCCGACCAATCCGACCGCGCCGCCGGCCGAGCCCGTCCCCGCGCCCGCGACCCCGCCCCTG
>CAXBPJ010000099.1:0-6345 GCA_963977325.1 uncultured Brevundimonas sp.
CCGACCTCAGCTTCACCGCCGGACCCGGCGCCTTCATCCAGACTGGGGAGGCCCGCGGCCGGGTGCGCCTGACCGAGGGTGCGGGGTCGGAGACCGCCATCCTGGACGTCACCGCCACCAACCTGAGACCCGCCGGTCAGGACATCACTATCCGAAACCTGGCGCTCAGCGGACGCGGCACGCTCAGCCGTCTGCCCTTCACCCTGGTGGCCGATGTCGGCGGCGACACTCCGGTTCAGTTCGACGGCTCGGGGGTCTATTCGCGCCAGGGCGACAACCAGAGCGTGATCCTGTCGGGCGCCGGCGCGGTGCGGGACATCGCGTTCGAGACCCGCAGCCCCCTTATCGCAGCCCTGGCCGGAGACGGCCGCGTGGTGCGGGTCGATCTCGGCGTCGGCGGCGGCTTCCTGACCGGCGAGTTCCGCCAGGACTCCGAGGCCGCCAACATCCAGG
Source organism: uncultured Brevundimonas sp. (assembly GCA_963977325.1). Classification (GTDB taxonomy): domain Bacteria; phylum Pseudomonadota; class Alphaproteobacteria; order Caulobacterales; family Caulobacteraceae; genus Brevundimonas. The sequence goes on from CAXBPJ010000099.1 coordinate 454, forward strand.
CCAATCTTCAGGGCGTCGATGTCGGCGCGATCGCCCCGGATCTGCGAGGGCGGGTCACCGGCCAGGTGTCGCTGCGCGGCGCGGGGCCCAATTTGGGCGGCACGGCCAATGTCACCCTGGCCGGCCTGCGCAGCGTCGACGGGCCCGAGGACGTGGCCATCGACGGTACGATCAACGCCCGTCTGCAGGGCGACACCCTGGCCATCCAGGCCCAGGCCGAGGACGCCGGCGCCGTTCGGGCTGTCGCGGATGTGGTGCTGCCGGTCGAGGCCTCGGCCGCGCCGCTGCGGCTCGCGGTCGCGCGCACCCGCACTATGTCCGGCGACGTGTCGATCCAGGGTCAGGTCCAGCCACTGTGGGATGTCTTCTTCGGCGGCGAGCGCACCCTGGCGGGCCGCATCGACGCCGAGGCCACCTTGGGCGGCACCCTGAACGCGCCTCGTCTGAACGGACGGCTGAATGTCGCCGACGGCGCCTTCCGCGATTCGGCCACCGGCCTGAGGCTGGAGCGGCTGCAGCTGACCAGCCGCTTCGACGACACCATCGCCGTGCTGGAGAGCCTGACCGCCACCGACGGCGGGCCCGGCACGGTCACCGGCTCGGGCCGGCTGGGCCTGCGTCAGGGGTCGGCCTCGAACCTTCAGCTGGACCTCGCCAATTTCCGCGTCATCGACAACGAACTGGCCGAGGCGCGGGGCTCAGGTCAGATCACCGCCGTGCGGGCCACAGATGGCGCCATCCGGCTGGACGGCGAGCTGCGGGTCGATGAAGCCGAAATCTCGACCAACGACCTGCCCGGCTCGAACGGCATCGTGCGCATGGATGTGATCGAGGTGAACAAGCCGGGCGTCGATCCGAACGCCGAGCCGGACCCGCCGGGCCGTCCCTCGCCGATCGCCCTGAACATCGACCTGACCGGCCGCGAGATTTTCGTGCGCGGGCGCGGCCTCGATGTCGAACTGTCTCTACGCGCCCGGGTGCGCGGCACCATCGCCGAGCCTGAACTGACCGGCACGGCGCGGGTGGTTCGTGGCGACTATGAGTTCGCCGGCAAGCGTTTCGTGTTCGACGATTCCGGGACCATCGCCCTGTCCACCGATCCGGAGCGCATCCGTCTGAACCTGCGGGCCGAACGCGAGGATCCGGCCCTGACGGCTGTCATCGTCGTCACCGGCACGGCCGCCGCGCCGGAGATCGAGCTGACCTCCACGCCCGAGCTGCCGCAGGATGAGATTTTGTCCCAGGTGCTGTTCGGCCGGTCGGCGTCCCAGCTATCGGCCTTCGAGGCCGCGCAGCTGGCCTCGGGCGTTGCGTCTCTGGCGGGCGGCGGCGGCTTCGACGTGATCGGCAATATCCGCGAGCTGGCCGGGCTGGACCGGCTGTCGTTCGGCGGCGAGGCGTCGAGCCTGACCGTCGCGGGCGGCCGCTATCTGACCGACGACATCTATTTCGAGATCATCGGCGGCGGAGAGGGCGGCGGCGCGGCGCGGGTCGAGTGGCAGGTCCGTCGCAACATCGCCGTCGAGAGCCAGTTCGGCGGCGACGGCGAGGCGACCCTGTCAATCCGCTGGCGCCGCGAAAGCCGCCCGCCGGGCGGTCGCCGCGACCGCCGGCCGAACCGCGACTGATCAGGCCTCTGGCAATACGACGCGGGTGAGACGCCAGTCGAACAGGCCTTGGCGGGTCATGATCAGATCGACCGACTGTTCCGGTTCGACCGGATCGAAGACGCGGGCGCCAAAGGTATTGAGGTCGCGATAGCTGTAGCGGACCTCGATGTCGTCCTCGGACTCCGCCGGATCGGCGGCCTCAGGCACGGGAGCGGCTTCGCCCGGGTCGGGCGCCTCGGCCGTGCGGACGATGGCGGCGATCGCGTCCGGGGTGATCACGGCCTCGACCGCCCCGTCAATCAGGGCCGGGGCCAGCAGCATGCCCAGGCCCGCCAGCGAGCCGCTGAGCCGATCGTCGCCGAGTTCGCGCCGCAGCCGGTCTTGCAGCTGAGCCTTCAAATCCTCACGCACCGCCGGGAAATCGACACGGCGCTCCAGACCCTCGACATCGCCCGACTTGGCGTCGGCGACCAGGGCGCGCGCCGCGAGCACGGGTGACGCGGCGTAGGCGACGACGAAGGCGACCAAAGCCAGCCCGACCAGTCCAAAGACAACCCGCTTCTTCGCCATCACGCCACTCCCGATACTCACGCCGTTCTAGCGCCGCGCGCGAGCGCGGGTTCCGATCCGGCATGGTTGGCCGATCGGGAGGGCCAAGGCAAACGCGAGGTCCGTGGGCGGTTGACCCCGCTCTCGGAACCCGGCCTCCTGCCGCCCTCATCGCTTAGGGGAGCTACAATCGATGATCCGCGCCGCCGCCTCCGCCCTCGCCCTCGCCCTGATTTTCGCCGCCACGCCGGTCGTCGCGCAGACCACCGGGCTGCAGGTAGCGACCGAGACCCGTGCGGCCGCTGCCGCCGATCCCGTCCTGGCGTCGGTCCTGACCGATTACGAAGCGTATCTGCGCCGGGTCGATCCGATCTCGGCGGGCATGGAGGGCGATCGCGAGGCGCTCAGCCGCCTGCCCGATCCGTCACGCGAGGCGGAGCTGCGCAACGGCGCCGAACTGGAGGGGTTCGCTCAGCGTCTGGGCGCCATCGACGCGGCCGGTCTGAGCGATGCCGACCGCCTGAATCACGCCTTCCTGACCTATGTGATCCGCCGCTCCCTGGATCGCATTCCTCTGGACACCGGCCGGCTGGACGCCTTCAGTTCGGAGGGCGGGCCGGGCCAGACCTTCGGCTATCTGGCCAGCGTGACCCGCATCGCCACCCGGGCCGACGCCGAGGCTTACATCGCCCGGCTGGAGGCGGCCCCGGCCTATTACTCCGCCGTGCTGGATCACGCCCGGCGCGGCCTGGAGAGCGGTCTGGTCCAGCCCCGGCTCTCCGTCGAGAACGCCCTGAGCCTGATCGAGCCCGAGGCCGCCCTGACGCCCGGGACGGACCCGCTGCTGCGGCCCTTCGCCGAGATGCCGCTCTCGATCCCGGCCGGCGAACAGTCCGCCCTGCGCGTCCGGGCCGAACGGGCCGTCGCCGAAGGGATCATGCCCCAGCGCCGAGAATGGGCGCGTTTCCTGCGTGAGGACTATCTGCCCCGCGCTCCCGAAGAGCTGGGTCTGGTTCACCGGCCCGGCGGCCGCGACCTCTACGCCTATCTGGTGAAGAGCTTCACCACCACGGACATGACGCCCGATGAGGTCCACGCCCTGGGCCAGGCCGAGGTGGCCCGCATCCGCGCCCGCATGGACCAGGAGATAGCCGCCGCCGGCTGGCAAGGGGATTTCGCCAGCTTCCTGCAGCATCTGCGCACCGATCCCCAATTCTACGCCCAGACGCGCGAGGATCTGCTGGAAAAGGCCTCGGAGATGGCCAAGCGGGCCGACGACGGGCTGCCGGCCCTGTTCGGGACCCTGCCGCGCTTGCCTTATGGCGTGCGGCCCGTGCCCGCCGAGATCGAGGCCAACTACACCACCGGCCGCTACTTCCCCGGATCGATCGAGAACGGGGTGGCCGGCGGCTACATGGTCAATACCGCGCGGCTGGATCAGCGTCCGCTGTACGAACTGCCTGCCCTGACCCTGCACGAGGCCGTGCCCGGTCATCACCTGCAGATCGCCCTGCAACAGGAGGCGGGCGGACAGCCTTACTACCGCCGCACCGTCGACGTGACGGCCTTCACCGAAGGCTGGGGCCTTTACGCCGAGTATCTGGGTGAAGAGATGGGCTTCTATCGCACGCCCGAGGAGCGATTTGGCCGGCTGAGCTATGAAATGTGGCGCGCCTGCCGGCTGGTGGCCGACACGGGCATCCACTGGCTGGGATGGGACATCGAACAGGCCCGCGCCTGTTTCCGCGACAACTCCGCCCTGGCGCCGCACAACATCGAGACCGAGCTTCAACGCTACATCAGCTGGCCTGGCCAGGCGACGGCCTACAAGATCGGCGAAATCCGCCTGCGCGAGAACCGCGAGCGCGCAGAGGCCGCGCTGGGCGACGCCTTCGACGTGCGGGAATTCCACGACGCCCTGCTGGTCGATGGCCCCCTGCCGATGAACCTGCTGGACCAGCGCATGGCGGCCTGGATCGCGGAGCGGCGGGCCGAAGCGCGCTAGCCGGCGTCCTTCTCCCACGGCGCGGCGGGGCCGGTGGCGACAGCCAGCCGCCCATAAGCGTCGGGCGCCTTGCGCAGCACCTCCTCCATGAAGTTGAGGCAGGTCATCTTCACGTGCGGCTTCCTCAGGGTCCACAGCCGCCGGGCCACGTCCTTGGGCTCCGCCTTGGCGGTCCAGCCCACCGGGAAGTGGACGACGTCCTTGCCGTCGCGCGTCACGACGGCGTCCCGGGCCAGCAGGCGATGATGGCAGAAGCTGACCGGCCACCACTGGCCCCGGTCGCGGAATCTCGGCCGCGCGTTTTCGACAAACCCGGCGGGGTCGGCCGCGTAGCTCTCGGCCAGGGGAGAGACGCGCATCGGATAGACCGCGTGGCCCGGCGAGAAATAGCGCGCCCGATCGCCGCCGGCGCGGTCCACGCCCCGCAGCTTGTTCTCCTCGTGAAAGGCCGGCTCGATCTTGGCCGAAGCATCCGTCCAGCGGCCGCGCAGCACGGTGCGGCCATCCTCGGCGAAGAAGTCGCCGGGCTCGACCGGACCAGTCAGCATCATGTCGTCATTGAGATAGAGGAAGCGCTCGGCCAGCCCCTCGATCCGCCACAGCATCGTCTCGATGGACAGCGAATTGAAGGTCGGCAGCAGGTCCTCGTGCCCCCGGAACACATGACGATGGCTGACCAGCCTGACGCCGTGCCGGGCGGCGATGTCTCCGTCGAGAAAATCCGGAACCTGGTCGTCGGTCAGCAGCCAGATGGTGCGCAACCAAGGCGCATGATTGCGCAGCGAGCGCAGACAGTGCCGCAGCTCGCCGTTGTCCCGGAACCGCCGCATCTTTGTCGCCAGGTCAAGCTCCGAACCGGGCTCGGCGACAGGCTGGTAGCGGGCGCGAGCGACCATGTGCGCCGGATCGGCGCCGTGGACCCAGGTCACCACCGCATCGATGTCCATCAGGCGTCTCTCAGCCGCAGGGCCAGGGTGGGCCGATCGGTGATGATCTGGCGGACAGGCTGGCCCAACCAGAAGCGCAAATCGTCCTCGTCATCGACGTTCCAGACACCCAGGCGATCGGGTGCGACCTCAAGCAGCAAGTCGAGATTGGTGCGCGCCAGCAGGTTTTCCAGGCTGATCACACACCCTGGGATGCGCAGCCCGCGTGCGACCAACGACTCCAGTCCCCCCACCATCCAGCTGGTCGAAAGCTGAATGGCAAGGGCCGTTCGCAGACCGGAACACGCAGCGACCGAACGCTCGAGATCATCGGCGCGAAAGCTGGTGAGGACCAGACGCTCAGTCAGGCCGCGCGAAGCCGTGGCTTCAAGGCAGCGCTGGACCAGACCGTTCGGGACGCGCCCGCGGTGGTCGGTCTTGACCTCAAGATGGAGTTCGAGCCGCGGATCGACTCCGAGAGCTTCGAGGGCGTCGTCCAAACGCGGCGGACCTTCAGCGGCCCCGCGCACCTTCAACGCGGCCAAGGCCTGCGCTGTGTATTCCGCAACGGCGCCGTGCCCATCCGTCGACCGGTCGAGCCAGGCGTCATGATGGATGACGAGAACGCCATCGCGGGCTTGGTGAACATCGAATTCGACGCCATCGATGCCGGAACCCGCGCACGCACGAAAGGCGCCCAGCGTGTTCTGAGGCTGCTCCGCCGCTCCGCCCCGATGGGCGATGACCCGCGGTCGGTCCGGATCACGTTCGGGGTCGAGGGTCATGAGCGTCTCGCGGCTGG
>CAXBPJ010000100.1:0-6345 GCA_963977325.1 uncultured Brevundimonas sp.
GGGACCGCGCAGCGGTGGAGGGGCTGTGTCCGCGAGCGCCGGCTTCGCCGTCGCGCCCCTCCGTCGGCTTCGCCGCCACCCCCATCGCTGCGCGACGGGAGGAGAGCACCGCCACCCTGGTCCGCGAGCGCCTGCGCGTCAGCCCTTCAGCTTCTTCGCTACCTCGGCGGTATGGGCCCCCTGCCAGCGGGCGCCGGCCAGTTCGTTGTCGGACGGCTGGCGCGAGCCGTCACCGCCGGTGATGGTGGTGGCGCCATAGGGCGAGCCGCCGCTGATCTCGTCCAGAGTCATCTGCCCCTGCCACGCGTAGGGCAGACCCACAACCACCATGCCGTGATGCAACAGGGTCTGGATCAGCCCAATCAGGGTGGTCTCCTGACCGCCGTGCTGGGTGGCGGTCGAGACGAAGGCGCCGCCGACCTTGCCGACCAGCGTGCCCTTGGCCCACATCGGGCCGGTCTGGTCCCAGAACTGGCGCATCTGGGCCGAGGCGGTGCCATAGCGCGTCCCGGCGCCCACGATCACGGCGTCATAGTCGGCCAGGTCCTCAGGTCTCGCGATCGGCGCGGCCTGATCCAGCTTGTAGCCGCTCTTCTTCGCCAACTCCTCAGGCACGGTCTCGGCGACCCGCTTGATGTCGACGGTGACGCCTTCGACCGAGCGCGCTCCCTCGGCCACGGCCTCGGCCATCTTCTCGGTGTGGCCATAGGTGGAGTGATAGAGGACGAGGACCTTGGTCATGCGGAACGCTCCCGGTTGGATTTGAAACTGAAACAGTGGCGATATAGCCGCCGGATATCGGCCCGCAAGGTCGGGCGGCGAGGAATCGCGGAGGGGTTAGTCCAACCAACGCCTGTCGGCCCGTCCCGTTCGCCAGCGCTTCCACGCGGCGGCTCGTGACGACCGTCACAATTCCGGGCTAGGTCCGTCCGGTCGCGAGTCTTCGGAGAGTTCCCATGCGTCCCTTCACCGCCCTCAGCCGCCGTGGCCTGATGCTGTCGATGGGCCTGGGGGGCGTGACCCTGGCCGCCGGCCGCCAGGCCTTGGCCCAGCCGATCTGGGCTGAGAACCCGTTCCAACTGGGCGTGGCCTCCGGCGACCCCCTGCCCGACGGCTTCGTCATCTGGACCCGCCTGGCGCCCCGCCCGCTGGAGATGGGCCACGGCATGCCCTCGGCCCCCGTGCCGGCTTCTCCGACGTCGTGGCGCAGGGCGAGGCCGTGGCCCGCCCCGAGCTGGCCCACAGCGTCCATGTCGAGGTCGAGGGCCTCGAGCCCGTCCGCGAGTATTTCTACCGCTTCACCTCGGGTCGCGAACGCAGCGCCCCCGGCCGCGCCGTCACCGCCCCGGCCGCCGGCGCCGCCACGGCCCGCGCCCGCTTCGGCGTCTTGGGCTGCCAGGCCTATGAGCAGGGCTTCTACACCGCCCACCGCCGCGCCGCCGAGGAGCGGCTCGATTTCATCTACTGCTACGGCGACTACATCTACGAGGGGCGCGGCAACCGCACCTACACGGGTTCCTGCAGCACGATCGAGAACCCGCGCCAGCACCTGGGCGGTGAGGTGTACAGCCTCGATGACTACCGCCGCCGCTACGCCCAGTACAAGCTGGATACCGACCTTCAGGCCAGCCACGCCTCAACCGCTTGGTTCTGCACCTGGGACGACCACGAGATCGATAACAACTGGGTCTCCGCCTACGACCAGGACGGCGTCCCGCCCGAAGTCTTCATGCTGCGCCAGCAGGCGGCCATGCAGGCCTGGTACGAGAACATGCCGGTCCGGCGCTCGGCCTTCCCGCGCGGCGCCTCCCTCCAGCTTTATCGCCATGCCACCTGGGGCGACCTGCTCGACCTCAACTTCCTCGACACCCGCCAGTATCGCTCGGACCAGCCTTGCGACGACCGCTGGGCCACCACCTGCGAGGCGGTTCAGGCCCGCGAGGCCCAGGTGCTGGGCGAGGCGCAGGAGCAGTGGCTGTACCGCAACCTCGAGGCCGCCGACGCCCACTGGAAGGTGCTGGCCCAGCAGATCATGGTGATGGATCTCGACCGTCGCGCGGGGCCGGAGATCGGGCATAACCTCGACACCTGGGCCGGCTACGCCATCCCGCGCCGCCGCCTGCTGGAACGGCTGCGCGATCGGGGCATCCGGAACACTGTCGTCCTGACCGGCGACGAGCATCAGAACTACGCCGGCGAGCTCTATCTCGACAGCCGCGATCCCGAGGGCGCGCCCGTCGCCTCGGAGTTTGTCGCCACCTCAATCAGCAGCTCCGGCGACGGCCAGGACCAGCGCGCCGACGGCCGCCGCTATCTGGAGGACAACCCCTTCCTGAAGTTCAACAACGCCCAGCGCGGCTATGTCGTCTGCGACGTGACGCCGGAGGCCTGGCGCACCGAGTTCAAGGTCTTGGACAAGGTCTCCGACAAGGACGGCGCCCTGTCGACCCGCGCGACCTACGCCATCCAGTCCGGCGACGCCCGGGTCATGGCGACCTGATAGTCAGCCAAACCGGCGCATCATCAGGGCCTCGGCCACGGTGAAGTCGACGATATCGTCGATGTCGATCGACCGGTCGGCCGGCATGATCCAGGCGCCGGTGCGTCCAAACAGGAAGCTGGAGCCCTGGACGGGGAAGGCCGCGGCCCGGAACAGATAGAGGGCCCCGTTCAGGGCCCAGGCCGAGGGACGGTCCTGACGCGGTCGCCAGTCGCCCTCGCCGCTCCACGGCTGGGGTTGATCGCCCTCGATCCGCCACGCGGCGTCGGGATGGGTCCCGGCTTCGCAGAAGCCCGCCAGCGAATCCCATCCATTCTCGATCAGGCGCGCCGCCGCTCCGGAGATGTCCTCGCCCAGACGCAGCGGCGAGGTCGGCTGGAGGTAGGCCACCAGGGCATCATCCGGCAGCCGCCATTCGGCCAGGTGATGCCGCATCAGGTCGGCGGCGAGCGCCGCGTCGCCGGCGAGCCAAGCCGGCCGCCGGGCCACCTCGACCCCCTCGGCACGGGCCGAGGCGGCGATGGCCTCGTCATCGGTCGACACCACGATCCGATCGACCACCCCGCTGTCGCGCGCCGCCGCGATGGTCCAGCCGATCAGCGGGCGGCCGCACAGGGGCCGGATGTTCTTGCCCGGCAGGCCCTTGCTCCCGCCCCGGGCCGGGATCAGGGCGACGACCTGGCGGCCCGCGATCACGCGGAGCCCAGCGCCGAGCGCGTCGCCGCGATCACCCGCGCCTGGTCCACCTCGCTCAGATTGGTCGAGCACGGGAGGGTGACGATGCGCGACCACAGGCCCTCGCATCGGTCCATCGTCGTCCTCGGCGCGTCGGCATAGGGCGCCTGGAGGTGAACCGGCTTCCAGAAGGTCCGCGCCTCGATGCCGTCGCCATTCAGCCGCGACGCCAGTTCGGCGGCGCTCACCGGCGCGCCGGCATCCAACACCAAGCCCGAGAACCAGCAGTTCGAGCCCGGCGTGACGGGAAAGGCGCTGACGTCCGCGAGGTCGGCGAAGGCCTCGGCGTAGCGCTCCGCGATCCGACGCTTGGCGGCCACGAAGTCAGGCAGGCGGTCCATCTGGGCGCAGCCGACGGCGGCCTGCAGATTGGTCATCCGATAGTTGAAGCCGACCCGGTCGTGACTGTAATCGGCCGACACCCGGGCGGTGGTGGTGAGGTGGCGCAGCTCCCGCAGCAGATCGCCGTCGCGACCCACGACCGCACCACCGCCGCCGGCCGTGGCGATCTTGTTGCCGTTGAAGGAGATCACCGACAGCGCGCCCAGCGCGGCGATCGGTTCGCCCCGGGCGTCCCCGCCCAGAGCGGCCGCCGCATCGACCAGCACGGGCAGGCCAAAGCGCTCCGCGAGCGCGTGGAGACGCTCGGGACGCGGCGCATTGCCCAGGGTCAGCACCGGGAGCATGGCCGCCACGCGCCGCCCTGTGGCCGAATGAATACGGTCGCCGCCGCGCCGTTCGGTCTCCGTCTCAAGCGCCGCCTCGACCTGATCCAGGTCGATCACCCAGCTCTCGTCGATGTCGAACAGCCAAGGGGTCGCCCCGGCGTGGCTGATGGCGTTCGCCGAGGCGATGAAGGTAAAGCCGGGGCAGATCACCAGGTCGTCGCGCCCGACCCCAAGGGCGACCAGCGCCGCATGCAACCCGGTGGTGCCGGCCGAGGTCGCGACGGCCTCGACCCCGCCCGTGGCCGTGGCCACCTGCCGCTCGAACTCGGTCACGAACGGACCCACGGACGAGACGAAGGTGGTGTCGATACAGGCCTGGAGGTTGGCCGCCTCGGCCGCGCCGACCACGGGCACGGCCAGCGGGATGCGGCCCTGGCTCATACGACGTACTTGCCCGCGTCGCGGAAGTCGCCCCGCTGCCGTTGCCACTCGATGGTGCGGCGCAGCCCCTCCTCCAAATCGATCTCGGGCCGCCATTCGGGCACCAGCTCGCGAACCAGGGTGTCGTCGGCGATCAGCCGTTCCACCTCGCTGCCCGCCTTGCGCTGGCGCTCGGCCTCGGACTGGATGGTGATGTCCTTGCCTTCCAGCTGCCCGATCAGCCGGGCCAGGTCACCGATGGAAATCTCGCGGCCCGAGCCGAAGTGGATGGTTCGCCCCGCCAAGTCCGGCCGCTTGGCCACGGCGACGAAGGCCGACACGGTGTTGTCGACATAGTTGAGGTCACGCGTCGGGGAGGTGTTGCCGATCTTGACCACGTCGCCGAGCAGCACCTGCTTGATGATGGTCGGGATGATCGCCCGGTCGCTCTGGCGCGGGCCGAAGGTGTTGAACGGGCGCACCACCGTGACCGGCAGGCCGAACGACAGGAAGTAGCTCTCGGCCAGCTTGTCCGACCCGATCTTGGTGGCCGCGTATGGCGACTGGGCCTGCAGCGGATGGCTTTCCGGGATGGGGGCGATCCGCGCCGTGCCATAGACCTCGCTGGTCGAGGTCTGGAGCACCCGTGCGCCCGTGCGGCGGGCCGCGTTCAGGATGTGCTGGCTGCCCAGGATATTGGCCGTGACATAGGCTCCCGGCGCCACATAGCTGTAGGGGATGGCGATCAAGGCGGCGAGGTGGAAGATGACGTCCACGCCTTCGCACGCCCGCTCGACGCTGCCGGCGTCGCCGATGTCGCCGTAATACAGTTCCAGGTCGTCGCGCCGCGGCGAATGCTCCAGCCAGCCCGCCGAGTTCAGCGCGTTGTAATGCACCATGGCGCGTACGTGGCCGGCCTCCTCCACCAGCCGCTCGGCCAGGTGGCTGCCGATGAAACCGCCGGCGCCGGTGACGAGGACGCGCTTATCTTTGAGGCTCATTGGGGCTCGTTCGCTCGGGAGTGGGTCAGTGCGTCCGGAAACTCGGTCTGGGCGCGGCGATACTCATCGGGCCGGCCCACGTCCAGCCAGTAGGAATTGACCGGGAAGGCCGCGATGGTCGAGCCGGCGTTCAGCAGGCTCTGGATCAGGTCGGGCATGTCGAAGCGTTTCTTGGCCGGCACCGCCGCCTGCGCGCGCGGGCTCAGCATGTAGAAGCCCGCGTTGACCAGATAGGGCATGGTCGGCTTTTCGGTGATCCGCTTGACCATCAACCCGTCGCATTCGACCACCCCGAACGGCACCCGGTGCTCTTCGCGTCGCACGCTGATGGTGATGTCGGCGCCCTGCTCCTCGTGAAACTCAGCCAGAGGGCCGAACGGCTGGTCGGTCATGACGTCGGCGTTGGTGACGATCAGCGCCCGGTCGTCCGGCTCCAGCATCGACACCGCCCCGGCCGTGCCGAGCGGATCGCGCTCTTCCAGATAGGTCATCCGCACGCCGAAGTTCGACCCGTCTCCATACCGATCCCGGATCTGATGCGCCAGGAAGTGGACAGCCACGGCGATGTCGTCGACGCCCGCCTCGCGGAGCCGCTCGACGACATAGTCCATCATCGGCCGGTCTCCGACGGTCAGCAACGGTCCGCCCATCGACCATCGCAAGACCATCCAACGTCACCACGTCCACGGGCCGTCCGTCGTCATCGACCAGCGGAAGATGACGCACTCTATGAGAGATCAGGACCTGTCTGAGCTGAGCCTTGGAGGCGTTATGGCTGGCCGTGATCGAGGCTCCGTGGTCCAGCAGCACGTCTGCGACGCGCGCTTCAAGGGTCTGGCGCGCGATCAGGCCCCGGCGCAGATCGCCGTCGGTGACGGTGGAGACCAGACGGCCCTCGTCATCGACCAGCAGGGCGACGCCGATGGCGCTGGCGTCGACCACCTTCAGCGCCTCCAGCAGGCTCAGGTCGCCGGTGATCAACAGGCGTTCCAGCTGTTTGAAGTGTCGCATTTTCCACTTC
>CAXBPJ010000101.1:0-6270 GCA_963977325.1 uncultured Brevundimonas sp.
CCAGGCGATGGCCAGGCCGTCCCAGGTGGCGGTGCCCCGGCCGATCTCGTCCAGAATGACGAAGCTGCGCTCGGTCGCCTGGGTCAGAATGGCGGCCGTCTCGACCATCTCCATCATGAAGGTGGAGCGGCCGCGCGCCAGATCGTCGCCGGCGCCGATGCGACTGAACAGCCGGTCGACCACGCCGAGCCGGAACCGGCTCGCGGGCACGAAACAGCCCGCCTGGGCCAGGACCACTAGAAGCGCGTTCTGGCGCAGGAAGGTCGACTTGCCCGCCATGTTCGGGCCGGTGACTAGGGCCAGCCGCGCGCAGTCGGCGCCCGAGCCGTCCAGGCGGCAGTCATTGGGCGTGTAGGGCAGGCCCTCGCGCGTCACGGCCGCCTCGACGACCGGATGCCGGCCGGCCTCGACGACGAAGATCAGGCTATTATCAACTTCCGGGCGGACGGCCTTGGTCTCCTCGGCCCACTGGGCGAGGGCGGTGGCGACATCCAGTTCGGCGAGAGCCTCGGCGACTGCCCGCAGGGGTCCGGCGAGAGCCTCGACCCGCGCACGCCAGGCTTCAAACATCTCGGACTCGATCGCGAGGCAGCGCTGACCGGCCTGGCTGATCTTTGCGTCCAGTTCCGACAGTTCGACGGTTGTAAAGCGAACCTGACTTGCCAGCGTCTGTCGGTGGATGAAGGGATTGGCCTCGCCGTCCTCGCGGCGCGCGGCCAGCAGGGGCTCGGCGTGTTTGGCGGTTGTTTCGAGGAAATAGCCGAGCACGGCGTTGTGGCGGACCTTGAACGGCACGCCCGCCTCGGTCTGGGCGCGTTGTTCGATCTCGACCACGACCTTGCGGCTGTCGTCACGCAGGGTGCGCTGGGCGTCCAGTTCGGGCCGGAAGCCAAGCCGAACCAGCCCGCCGTCGCGCGCCAGATGGGGCGGCTCCTCCACAAGGCCTTCGTGCAGTTCGGCCAGGAGGGCGCCCGTGTCTGGTGTCGGGGCCAAGGCCGCCAGCAGCGCGGAAAGGCCGGCCGGCGGAGGCGGGTCCAGGGGGCCGGCGCCCGTCACCTGTCCGGCCAGCCGCTCGGCCACGGCCAAAGCGGAGCGGACTGCGGCCAGATCGCGCGGGCCGCCGCGCGACAGGCACAGACGGGTTATCGCCCGCGCCATATCAGATGAACCTGACAATACGTTTCTCGCATCGCGGCGAAGCGGCCGTCTTTCCAGCCACCAGTCGATGACATCCAAACGTGCGGCGATGGAGGCGGGGTCGGTCAGAGGGCGCGCCAGCCGTTCGGTCAGGGCGCGGGCGCCGCCGGCCGTGACGGTGCGGTCGATCTGATGGAGCAGGCTGCCCTCGCGCCCGCCGTCCTGGGCGCGGTCGATCTCCAGACCCGTGCGGGTGGCCGGGTCGATGGCCAGACGCCCCGCGTCCTCAGCCCGGCGCGGTGGCGACAACGCCAGCCGCCGTCCCGCCTGGGTCGTCTCCAGATAGGCGGCGGCCAGACCCAGGGCCGAAATCTCGGCCGGTTCGAACACCCCAAAGGCGTCCAGCGCCTTGACGCCATACAGGGCGGCGATGCGCCGCTCGCCGGCCGCCGGATCCGCCTGGGCCTGGGGCATGGATTGGACGACCCCGCCAGATCGGGATCGGAGAACAGCCGGTCGGGGACCAGGACCTCGGACGGCCGGAAGGCGGCAAGCGTCGCGGCCAGGTCGTCGGGCGCGCAGCCGACAACCTCCACCGCCCCCGACGACAACTCGATCACGGCCACGGCGGCCTGGCCCTTGCGCACCGAAATGGCGGCCAGCCGGTTGGCGCCGCGCGCGTCGAGCAAGCTGTCCTCGGTCAGGGTTCCGGGGGTCACCACCCGCACCACGCCCCGGCTGACGATGGCCTTGGAGCCGCGTTTCTTGGCGGCTTCCGGGCTCTCCAGCTGTTCGCAGATGGCGACCCTGAAGCCCTGGCGGATCAACCGGGCCAGATAGCCGTCCATGGCGTGGACCGGCACCCCGGCCATGGGGATGTCCTGATCGCGGTGCTTGCCGCGCTTGGTCAGCGCCAGGCCCAGAGCCTTAGCCGCGACCTCGGCGTCATCGAAGAACAGCTCGAAGAAGTCGCCCATGCGGAAGAAGACCAGGGCGTCCGGCTGTTCCTGCTTGGCCGCGATGAATTGCGCCATGACCGGGGTCGCCCCCTCGGGCGACAGGTCATAGGCGGACTGGATTGTCGGCGCGGGGGGCGGGGGGACGTGAGCGTTCATGGGCCACCAGAGGATGAAGGCTCAGGCGCATGGCCTCAAGCGGCTTGATGCCGCCGTCGAAACGGTCCACAGGCCGCTCAGGCGGTTAAGGGAACGCGGTCAGACACCGCGGCTGTGCCCGCAACTGTAGGCGGCGAGGCCGTCGTCCGATCCGGCGCGTCAGCATCGGGGCCACTGGATGTCTTCGGAAATCCGGGAAGGCTTGGGCGACGGTTGACGACCCGCAAGCCAGGAGACCTGGCCGCCGACGTCGCTCGTCCGCTGTCCGGGACCAGACAGAGACGCGGGGATTGATCCGTCGAAGCGACCCGACCACGCGACGTCATGGCCTCTCCGGCCGTGGCGGGGCGGTCGCTTTTCATCGTTCAGGGCGCTGCGAGCGCGCCTACTGACGACGCGACGCCGCTCCCCGAGATCGTCGTTACAGCCACCCGCATCGACGGCCTGGTCACCGAGACGCCCGGCGCCCGGGTCATCACCGAAGAGCGCATCCAGCAGCGCGGCGCGGTCTTCGCCGCCGACATTCTCGCCGACGTGCCTGGCCTGTCGGTGGTGCGCACTGGGGCGTTCGGAGGCGTCGCCCAGGTCCGCATGCGCGGCGCTGGGGTCGGCAAGACCCTGGTCCTGATCGACGGCGTCCCCGTCAACGATCCGGCCGATGTCTCGGGCGCCTATGATTTCGCCGGGCTGGACCTGGGCGGGGTCGAGCGCATCGAGGTGCTTTCGGGCCCGCAGTCGTCGCTGTGGGGATCGGACGCCATCGGCGGGGTGATCGCCTTCACCACACGCGAGACCGACGGCGTCGAGGCCCAGGCCGAGGCCGGCAGCTACGACACCCTGCGCGGACGCATCGGCGTGGGCGTGGCCGAGGACCACTATGCCGTGTCCGCCTGGGCCTCCCGCTTTGACACCGACGGCATTTCGGCCGCCGACGAGGCCGATGGGAATACCGAGGCTGACGGCCTCACCAACACCTCGGCCGGCTTGCGCGGGCGGGTCGAGCTCAGCCCCCGCGCCGGACTGGACGCCGCCGTGCGCTGGAGCGAGAGCGACGCGGACATCGACGGCTTTCCGGCTCCCAGCTTCGCCCTGGCCGACACCGACAACAGCCAGTCGTCAGAGCAATGGTCCGGATACGGACGATTGCGCCTGAGCGCCTTGGGTCTGGATCATCAACTGAGCTGGTCGGCGTCAGAAATCGATCGCGAGATCCGTTCGGACTTCCCCAGCGTCTTTTCCGGCGAGCGCCAGGTGTGGCGCTGGCAGGCGGACGGTCAGGCGGGGCCGGCGGCCTTCGCCATCGGGGCCGAGCGTGAGGACAGCGAGGCCTCCCTGTCCAGCGGACTGGCCGACGAACTGGGGACCACCTCGGTCTTCGCCACGGCGCGGGGCGACGTCACGCCGCGCCTGAACCTGTCGGCCGCCCTGCGCTTCGACGACACGGATGACTTCGGCCCCGAGACCACCGGGCGCGTCTCGGCGGCCTACGATCTGGGCAGGGGTCTGATCCTGTCGGGCGCCTACGGCACGGGCTTCAAGGCGCCGTCGATCAGCCAGGCGGTCTGCGACTTCTGCTTCTCCGCCGATCCTTTCCCGATCCTGCGCCCCGAGCGGGCCGAGGGGGCCGAAATCGCCCTGGGCTGGCAGGCGGCGGATGGCCGGGCGTCCATGCGGGCCACCCTCTATCGCCTCGAGGTCGAGGACCAGATCACCTATGTCTTCAATCCGGTCACCTTCGACAGCGTCTACGTCAATATCGACCAGACCCGCACCGATGGCATCGAGCTGGAGGGGCGGACGCTTCTGGGGCGCGGCTTCGACCTGACCCTGGCGTATGCCTGGACGGATGCTGTTGACGAGAGCGACAACAGCCGCCTGCTGCGCGTTCCGGAGCATTCCGGGTCTGCCTCCCTGGGCTGGACCGATGACCGGCTCTCGGCGGCCCTGACGGTGCGCGCCGAGAGCGATCAGGACGATGCGGGCGGCGTGCGTAACGGCTTCGTCACCGTCAATCTGAACGGCGCATGGCGGGTCACTGACAATGTCGAGTTGACGGCGCGGATCGAAAATCTGGCCGGCGAGCACTATCAGCAGGTGCTCGGCTACGGCGAGCCAGGACGCAGCGGTTATCTGGGGGTCAGGCTGCGCTACTGACCCGACGCGCCGTCGGCGCTTCGGTGAGGGAGAAGGCGCCCCAGTCGATCTGGGGCGCCGGCTGGCCCGCCGCCGCCATCACGGCGCGCAATTCGGCGGCCGAGCGCGCGCCGATCAGCACGACGGCGACATGTTCGAGGCCCAGGGCATAGGCCAGGGCCGCCTGCATCGGGTCCAGCCTCGCCTCGGCCATGCGCAGGCGCACCCGGCTGACAGCGGCGCGGGTCTGGCTGTCCGGCGCCTCGAAGCCCATGGCCTCGCGCGGCCCGAACAGCAGGCCCCTGGCGAAGACGCCCGAGACCCGGACCTCGCAGCCCAGCTCGGCCAGTTCGGCCAGCACGCCGGCCCGCTCGGCCCGCTGATCCAGCAGGCCGCAGGGAATTTCGACCACATCGGGCAGAAAGCGCCGCGCCATGAGCGCGGGGC
The DNA here is from genome assembly GCA_963977325.1 of uncultured Brevundimonas sp. Lineage (GTDB taxonomy): Bacteria > Pseudomonadota > Alphaproteobacteria > Caulobacterales > Caulobacteraceae > Brevundimonas. The sequence continues at coordinate 4,833 of CAXBPJ010000101.1, forward strand.
CATCCTCCATCGTCAGCTTCAGCCCGACGCGCTTGAACAGACCGCGCCCCTTGAGCGCCTGGCAGCGGTCCCACAGGGCGCGGCCCTCGGACCCGGCCAGGTCATCGGCCGCCTGGACCATCAGCACGTCGCCGCGCGGCAGCCCCATGCGCTCCAGAGAGCGGCGAGCGCGGGCCTCGACGCGGTCCAGCCCCTCGCTGATCGGCAAGGTGCGGACCGAAACCGAGAAGGGGCTGGGGAAGGGCCAGGCCTGGCCCAACTGCCGCTCGGCTTCCCCGGTCGGTCGCACGACCACCTGGCTGACGCCCCCATCGGCAGCGGTCTGGAGCAGGGTTCGGATCTGGTCCTCGGCCGGCTGCGGCTGGCCGCCGATCACCGGGCGCGCCTCGGCGGTTGCGACGCTGATCGCGAGCTTGGCGCAGGGGTGGGGATCGGACGGGCGGATCACAAAGCCGATAGTGACCGGCAAAGTTTAAGGAGCGCTGATCGAAACCCTTACCGGTCGTTACCGGGAAAGCCGTGTTCGGCCAGAGGGAGGAAGACGGAGAAGACCGTCCCGGCTTCCTTTCGGCTCTCGACCGACAGCCCGCCGCGGTGGCGATTTATGATGTGTTTGACGATGGCGAGACCCAAGCCCGTGCCGGACTTCTCGCCGCTCTTTTGGCCCTCGACCCGGTAGAAGCGCTCGGTCAGGCGCGGAAGGTGCTCGCGCGCCATGCCGGCGCCTCGGTCCCGCACGGTAATCAGGGCATAGGTCGCCTGACGCTGGCGGTCGGGGGTGACCAGCGGCAGCCGCGACAGATCGGAGTCTCGTGGCTCCAGCGCTTTGTCGTGCGTCAGCGGACTGGCCAGGGTCAGGATGACCTCATCCCCGCGCGGCGAATATTTCACCGCGTTGTCGACCAGGTTCTGGACCACCTGCACCAGCTGGTCGCGGTCGCCGACCACACGGATCGGTCCGTCCGTTTCATCCTTGAACGTCAGGTCGGCGCCACGCTGGGCGGCGATCTGGGTGGTGGCGTCGATGACATCGCGGATCACGGCCCCAAGCTCCACCTCACCCGTGGGTGGGACATGCTCATTCATCTCGATGCGGCTGAGCGACAGAAGGTCGGCGACCAGCCGGCTCATGCGGTCGGCCTGCACGCTCATGATGCCGAGGAAACGCTCACGGGCGATCTCGTCGTCGCGGGCCGGACCACGCAGGGTTTCGATAAATCCGGCCAGAGCCGACAAGGGGGTGCGAAGTTCGTGGCTGGCATTGGCCAGGAAATCGACCCGCATCGCCTCCATGCGCCGGGCGTCGGTCTCGTCGCGAAGTCGGACCACGGCGCGTGAAACGCCGTCAGCGGGCAAGGGCGCGGTGTAGGCCCGCCAGAACCGCGTCTGCGCCCCTCCGGTTTCGTAGTCGGTGACGCGGGCCGCGCCGCCGAACAGG
>CAXBPJ010000102.1:0-6225 GCA_963977325.1 uncultured Brevundimonas sp.
CAGGATCATCTCGGCGTTGTAGTCCAGAACGATGACCTGGGCGTCTGCGCCGCCGCGCCTCTGCTGGGCCCGCCGAGCCATCTTCGCGTAGCGGCGCGCCATGTCGCCGGTGCCCCCGGCGACATCCAGGATGGTCTCACCCGGCTGGGGATTGAGACGCGCCGCCGCCGCGTCCTTCCACAGCCGATGCACGCCGCCCGACATCAGATCATTCATCAGGTCGTAATTCGACGCCACGCTGTCGAACACGCCGCGCACCAGCCGCACCTTCTCGCGCGCATCGACGTCGCGATAGCCGAAGGAGGAGGTGTCCGGTTGGGCGGTCATGGCGGCGGTCTAGCGGGTCGCGGCCCGGTCGTCACCTGAGCCGTTCAGCGGCGGCGCACCTGCGGCACGCCCAGATCGGCCAGAACGCCGCGCATCATGCGGTAGCAGCCGCAGGCCGAGCCCTCCAGTCGCGGCCGGTCGACGATCTCGATCCAGCCGCGTCCGCGCCGGATCAGCCCGCGATCGACCAGCTCGGAGCCGACCTCCGACACCGTGGCGCGGCGCACGCCCAGCATCTGGGCGATGTCGGACTGGGTCAGCACCACCCGCTCGGTCTCGACCCGATCCGAGATGGTTAGCAGCCAGCGCGCGAGTCGTTCGTCGAGGGGGTGTTGGGCGTTGCAGGCGGCGGTCTGCTGGACCTGGACCAACAGCCCCTCGGTGAAGGTCGCCAGGGCGTGGCGCATCGCCTCGCTGGCGGCCAGGGCGTCTGAGAACACCTTGGCCGGACAGCAGGAGGCCACCCCCTCGATCTGGGCGATGGCGCGGCTGGCGGCGCGGCCGTTCATCGGCCCGCACGTCACGCCCACCAGACCCTCGCGGCCGATGGCGGCGGTCTCGACCATCTTGTCTTCGTCGAGGATGGTCATCAGGCTGATGGCCCCGTCGTGGGGGAACCACACCTCGTCCACGGCGTCCCCGGCGTCATAAAGGATTTCGCCGGGCTCGATCGGTCGCTCGTTCAGATGCGGCTTGAGCCGCTTCTGGTCTTCAGGCGGCAGCGAGGCGATCCAGAGATTGTCCATGGGCCATCTTGATTAACGGTGACGCTTGAGAACGCCGGCCAGGCTTGGCTGTTCCGGATCGCATCGTCTTGCCGCTGGCGCATGGCCGCGTTAGGCCGGGAACGAAGGAAACGCCCCATGACCGACCTGATCGATCCCGCCCACGCAGCCGGGCAACTGACCGACTGGCGCCCCGCCGGGGGTGAGCGTCCGGCGATCCTGCGAAAGCTGAAGTTCGCCGATTTCAACAGCGCCTTCGGCTTCATGACCCGGGTGGCCATGGAGGCCGACAAGCGCGATCACCATCCGGAATGGTCCAATGTCTATGACCGGGTCGAAATCCTGCTGACCACCCACGACGCCGGCGGCGTGACTGAAAAGGATGTGGAGCTGGCCCGCTTCATCGACAAGGCGGCCGAGGCCGCCGGCGTCGCGGGATGAGCCGTCCAGGGCGCGTCGCCGGAAAACGCGTCCTGATCACCGGCGCCGCCGGCGGGCTGGGCCAGGCGATGGCGCGACGGCTGGCCGAAGAGGGGGCGAGCCTGGCCCTCACCGATCTCGATGGCGAGGCGGTCGCCGCCCTAGCCCAGGCGATCGACGCCGACCACCCTGGCCATGCCTTCGCCTACCATCAAGACGTGGCGTCCGAGGCCGACTGGATCCGCGTCGTCGCCGACGCCGCCCGCGATCTCGGCGGGCTATCGGTGCTGGTCAACAACGCGGGCATCGGTGGCGATCTGGTCTGGGCTGAGCAGGACTCGGTCGAGGCCTGGCGACGCATGCAGGCGATCAATCAGGAATCCGTCATGCTGGGTTGCAAGCACGCCCTGCCGCATCTGCGCGAGGCCCAGCCGGCCTCGATCATCAATATCTCCTCGATCGCGGGGCTGGCCGCCGCGCCGGGCATGGGCGCCTACAACGCCACCAAGGCGGCGGTGTGGATGTACACCAAGACGGTGGCGCTCGAGTGCGCCAAGGCCGGCTGGGACATCCGCGCCAACTCGATCCACCCGGTCTTCATCAAGACACCGATTCTCGACCCGTTCGTCGCCTTCGCCGGCGGCGACGAGGCCAAGGCGCACGAGCGGCTGGCGCGCGGCATCCCCCTGAAGCGCATCGGCGAGCCCGACGACGTGGCCTGGGCCGTGATCTACCTCGCCTCGGACGAGAGTCGCTTCGTCACCGGAACCGAACTGAAGATCGACGGCGGGACCTTGGCGCAGTAATCGACCCGACGCCCTCGGGCCCAGGCCGTCTCAGACCGCCATCACCGTGCCCAGCAGCACTCGGGCGCCCGCCCGGCCCAGCACACGATCGCAGGCGGCCTGGAGCTCGCGACCTAGACGGTCCACGTCAGGCACGCCGCCGGGCAGCAGGCCTCGCCCCAGTTCCGAAACCACCAAGTTGAACGCCGCCCTCAGGCGCGGGACCGATTGCGTCGCCCGCCCCGCCAGGGCGGGATCCGGCGTGTGCAGCGCCGCCTCGACGGTCAGCACGCCCCGACGGCCGCCCGGCCTGACGATGGTCGCGGTCAGGGTCTGGATCGGCAGATAAGCCTCAGCCGCCGGCGCGCCCTTCGACGGCGCTCCCGCCCGCGCGCTCGTCGCCGTCGATGTCGCGGCCATGGCCGCCAGTCCAATCAGGGCGCGTCTGTCCATCCGCCGAGCATGGCGCCGCCCGCTTAAGGCGCGGTTACGGCTTGCGCCAGCCGGTCTTGACCGCCCAGGCGTCGGCCGCCCGGCGCCACGCCACCGGGTTGGCGGGTCGGGGCTGGTCGCGCGCCTCCTCACGCTGACGCCGGATCGCCTCGTCCAGCGGCCCCAGCCCCACGGCGGCGCGACGCCGATCGACCGCCTCCGGATCGGCGATGGGCCGCGGGCTCATCTCACCCGCCTCGTCCCAGTCGAATTGCGTGCCATAGGTCTGCGGCCGGCCCTCCTGCACCGCGATCCGGTCCTCGAGATAGGCGACCTGCCAGGCCGGAATTCGCCCGGCCTTCGCCTCGCCCCCCAGCCGCGCCAGCATCTCCCGCTGAAAGTTCGGCTGGGCGATGGCGTGCTGCACGATGCGCCACGCCGCCTCGGCCGCCGCCTCCCCCACTCGCGCGGTCCCGGGCCAGCCCTCGCGCGCGACCAGCGTCGCCAGCCGCCGCGCGTTCCGGTCATGCGTCGCCCGCATCTCCGGGTGATAGCCCTCGAACAGCGACCCGTCCGCCGCCAGCCGCGCCCACTCCGCTTCGTCCTCGGCGATCCAGGACAGCAGATCGGCGGCTGTGTCGATCATTGACCCCGACACGCTCCTCGCATCGCAATCAAGATCGCATTGCCTGGGGGTCGTGCTCCGCCAGACGCGCAAACGCCTGCTCCATGGCGGTCATGACTCGGTTTATGTCAAACGCGGGCGGCTTGGCTGGAACGATGCTGACAGGACCAGCCGCCGCTTCAACAAAGGGAACAGTGGCCCAGTCGATATCAACTGTGCGTTCTCCGCCGCAGAAGAAATCGAGCAGCGCCGGCTCGGTGGGCGTCGCAGGCCAAAGCCGACAGCCAACCGGCGTATCGATGCCCACAACCTTGAACCATGCCACGCCTTGAGGTGTGTCGCCGAGGGCAAGCCTCTTCTGATCAGGACCTGCTTCCATCGCCGTGAGACACCCGGCACCAGTGTTCCACCGGAGGACTACCTCAGCCGCAGCTAACATGGCCGAACGATCGCGTCGCTGGGGGACAAGCGCCTCCAAGGCCGCCACCTCCAGTGCGGTGAAGCCTGGACCCTGGATGCTCTGGATGGGCGCGTCGGACCAAACCAGCATCACGGCGCTGTGGCCCTCCTCGAAACTCAGGACGGCAATATAGAGCAGCAGCGTTCCATACACTGCCGAAAGCCAGGGCACCGCCGCATTGCCGAAGGCGAACAGCACGACAAACCAGATCAGAACCGCTCCGGCTATCAAGCCGAACCGAGCGATCAGCCGCCTGCGGCTCTTGCGATCAGGCCGGCGATCGAACTTGTCCATCCCTACAAATTCAGCAAGGCCGGATCCCCGCCCTGGGCCGCGATGTTGACGCTGATGGCCTTTTCGGCGGCGTAGCGGATCAGGCTGTTGGGGCCGCCGGCCTTGGGGCCGGTGCCTGATAGGCCCTCGCCGCCGAAGGGCTGGACGCCCACCACCGCGCCGGTCATCGAGCGGTTCACATAGACGTTGCCGGCCGGCACCAGGCGCAGCACCTCCTCGGCGAAGGCCTCGATGCGGCTGTGCACGCCCAGCGTCAGCCCATAGCCGCGCGCCGCCAGCTTCGCCGCCACCGACTTCAGGTCGTCGGGGTCGTAGCGATGGACGTGCAGGATGGGGCCGAACACTTCCTTTTCCAGGAAGTCGGGCGTCGGGATTTCGGCGATGGTGGGCGCGAAATAGTCCCCCGGTCGCGCCCCGGAATTGGCGCTGTCGGCCAGGTCGGCGCGGGCGATGACCTTGGCCTCCTTGTTCAGCCGGGCCAGGTGCTTCTCCAGGGCGACGCGCGACTGCGGATCGATCACCGGCCCGATGTCGGTCGAGGGATCGGCCGGGTCGCCCACGACCTGCGCGGCCAACGCCCCTTTAAGTCCCTCGATCAGGCTTTCGGCCGAGTCCTCGGGCACATAGAGGATGCGCAGGGCCGAGCAGCGCTGGCCAGCCGAGCCGAAGGCCGAGACGACCACGTCGTCCAGCACCTGTTCCCTCAGCGCCGTGGTGTCCACGAACATGGCGTTCAGCCCGCCGGTCTCGGCGATGAAGGGCACGATCGGCCCCTTGCGCTCGGCCAGGCTCTTGTTGATCGCCCAGGCCGTGTCGGTGCCGCCGGTGAAGGCCACGCCGTCGATGCCCGGATGCGAGACCAGGGCCGCGCCCACCGTCTCGCCGCGCCCGGGAACCAGGGCCAGCAGATCCGGCTTCAGTCCCGCCTTGTGGAACAGGCGCACCGCCTCGGCCGCCACCAGCGGCGTCTGCTCGGCCGGCTTGGCCAGCACGGCGTTGCCGGCCGCCAGAGCCGCCGCGATCTGGCCCGTGAAGATGGCCAGGGGGAAATTCCAAGGACTAATGGCGACGAAAACTCCGCGTCCGTGCAGGACCAGCTCGTTGGTCTCGCCGGTCGGCCCCTTCAGCGCCTCGCGGCCTCCGAAGTCGCGCTCGGCCAGCATGGCGTAGTAGCGGCAGAAGTCGGCCGCCTCGCGCACCTCGGCCACCCCGTCGTTCAGCGTCTTGCCGGCCTCGCGGCTGAGCAGGGCGACGAACCGGTCCATGTCGGCCTCCAGCGCATCGGCCATGGCGCGCAGCACCAAGGCGCGCGGCCCGCCGCCAGCGCGGTCCCAGGCCACCTGGGCCTTGGACGCCAGCTCCACGGCACGGTCGATGTCGGCGGGGGGCGCCTCCGACACATGGCCCAGCACGCTGCCCCGGTCGGCCGGATTGGTGACGTCCTCGGGGTTCTGACCGGCCTGCAGCACGCCGCCGACGATCGGGCCGGAGTTCAGCTTCTCCCGGTCGATCAGGTCCAGGGCCACGGCGTGGCGGTCGCGTTCGGCGCCTTGGGAATAGTCGCGGCCGAGGGAGTTCTGTCGATTGCCATACATGTCGCGCGGGACCGGAATCTTGGGGTGGGGGCCAGGAGCGGCCTCGAGGGCGGCGAAGGGATCGGCGGCCACGGCGGCCGCCGGAACGCGCTCGTCCAGCAGGGCGTGGACGAAGGAGGAGTTGGCGCCATTTTCCAGCAGGCGCCGCACCAGATAGGGCAGCAGTTCCTCGTGGCCGCCGACGGGCGCATAGGCCCGCACCACCACGCGCTCGCCCTTCCACTTGTCCTCGGCGGCGTCGTACAGCGCCTCGCCCATGCCGTGCAGGCGCTGGAACTCGATCTTGACGTCGGCCGCCTTGGCCATCTGGTGCACGGCCGCCAGGGACACGGCGTTGTGGGTGGCGAACTGGCCATAGAGGTGCGGCTCCGCCTCCAGGATCGCCTGGGCGCAGGCCAGATAGTTGACGTCGGTCGCGGCCTTGGTGGTGAACACCGGATAGTCCTCGCGGCCCATCACCTGGGCGCGCTTGATCTCCGAGTCCCAATAGGCGCCCTTGACCAGTCGCACCATCAGCCGCCGGCCCGAATGGCGGGCCAGGTCGGCGAGGCGGGCGATCACC
>CAXBPJ010000103.1:0-6196 GCA_963977325.1 uncultured Brevundimonas sp.
CCGCCGTATCGTCGAGTCGAAGCGCGTCCGTCATGTCCTCTGAGGCCTTCGGATAATCCAACGCTCCGTTCTCGCTAGCCGCGGGCGCCCGGGACCAGCAGGCCCCCGCATCACCCGCCGACCCTGACTTTCCCCGAAATTTCAACCGCGCCCGGAATCCTGTCCGCGCGCCCGAACCCGAAGACCCCATTTCCTCATGACTGACACCCTCACTCCCTCGCGCGACGACTTCGCCGCGCTGCTCGACGAACAGCTCCAGGGCCGCGATCTCGGCGAAGGCCAGGTCGTCCACGGCCGCGTCGTCGGCGTCGAAAAAGACATCGTCATCATCGACGTCGGCCTGAAGACCGAAGGCCGCATCTCGATGCGCGAGTTCGGCCAAGGCGACGACGGCGCCCTGCCCAAGGTCGGCGACAACGTCGAAGTCTATCTGGAGCGCGTCGAGAACGCGCTGGGCGAAGCCGTCATCAGCCGCGACAAGGCCCGCCGCGACGGCCTGGTCCGTCTCTCGCGCGAGAAAGCCCGCCGCGAGGAAGCCTGGACCCGCCTGGAAGGCGTGTTCGAGAAGGGCGAGCCGGTCAACGGCGCCATCGTCGGTCGCGTCAAGGGCGGCTTCACCGTCGATCTGGGCGGCGCTTCGGCCTTCCTGCCGGGCTCGCAGGTCGACATCCGCCCGGTCCGCGACGTCGGCCCGCTGATGGGCAAGGAACAGCCCTTCGCCATCCTCAAGATGGACCGCCCGCGCGGCAATATCGTCGTGTCGCGTCGCGCCATCCTGGAAGAGGCCCGCGCCGAGCAGCGGACCGAACTGGTCGGTCAGCTGGCCGAGGGCGAAGTCCGCGACGGCGTGGTCAAGAACATCACCGACTACGGCGCGTTTGTGGAGCTGGAAGCCGGGGTCGAGGGCCTGGTCCACGTCTCGGAAATGTCCTGGACCAAGAAGAACGTCCACCCGGGCAAGATCGTCTCCACCTCTCAGGAAGTGGACGTGGTCGTGCTGGACGTCGATTCGTCCAAGCGCCGCATCTCGCTGGGCCTCAAGCAGGCCCAGGACAATCCGTGGGACGCCTTCGTCGCCAACCATCCGATCGGCTCGACCGTCGAGGGCGAGGTCAAGAACGCCACCGAGTTCGGCCTGTTCATCGGCCTGGATAACGACATCGACGGCATGGTGCACCTGTCGGACCTCGACTGGTCGGTGTCGGGCGAGGAAGCCATCCAGCGCTACCGCAAGGGCGAAACCGTCAAGGCCAAGGTGCTGGACGTCGACGTCGAGAAGGAGCGCGTCTCCCTGGGTATCAAGCAGCTGGCCGGCGATCCGGTCGGCGAAGGCGATACCTACAAGCGCGGCCAGCAGATCACTGTCACCGTCTCCTCGATCGAGACCGGCGGCATCGAGGTGAAGTTCGGCGAGGACGACGCGCCGGTCACCGCCTTCATCCGCAAGTCGGACCTGTCGCGCGACCGCAACGAGCAGCGCCCCGAGCGCTTCTCGGTCGGCGACCGCGTCGACGCCATGATCACCTCGGTCGACAAGGCCTCGCGCCGCGTCTCTGTCTCGATCAAGGCGCTGGAGATGAAGGACGAGCAGGAGGCCATCGAACAGTTCGGGTCGTCGGACTCGGGCGCCTCGCTGGGCGACATCCTGGGCGCCGCCCTGCGTGAAAAGGCGGGCGGCAAGGAGTAATTCCAGCCCAAAGCCTCGATAATCGTGGTGAAAGCCCCGGCCGTTTCGCGGTCGGGGCTTTTTCATGCGCGAAAGGCGGGTTAGGGTTCCCGTGTCAGCCAGCCGACGGAGCGAGAGGGGGCGCCGCGTCCGCAATGATCAAATCCGAATTGATCGACACCCTTGCCGACGAGAACGCGCACCTGACGCGCGCCGAGGTCGAGCGGGTGGTCAATCTTGTCCTGGACGGCATGACAACGTCCCTGACCCAGGGCGGTCGGGTCGAGCTTCGAGGTTTCGGCGCATTTTCCGTGCGGCATCGTCCGGCGCGCGCCGGACGCAATCCGCGCACGGGAGAAAGCGTTCAGGTGCCGGCCAAAGCGGTGCCCTTCTTCAAGAGCGGTAAGGAACTGCGCGAGCGGCTGAACGCCTCGGGCGACGAGTAACCCTCGATGACGGCGACGTGGCGCATCGACGCTGCGGACTTCGCCGACCCGGGGCTGATCGCCCTGATCGACCACCATCTGGCGGAGATGCGGGGGTTTTCGCCGGTTGGCTGCGCCCATGCGCTCGACGCCTCAGACCTGCGCGCGCCGAATATCGATCTGTTCGTGGTGTCCGAGGGCGAGGCTCTGCTGGGCATGGGCGCGCTTCGCCGGATCGATGACGACACGGTCGAGATCAAATCCATGCGCACCCATCCGGACCATCTGGGGCGCGGCGTCGGGCGGTATCTGCTCGAGCACCTGATCAGGGAGGCGGAACGGCGCGGCGCGCGATGCATCAGCCTGGAGACCGGCGCCGGCCCGGTGTTCGAGGCGGCTCTACATCTGTATCGTCGGCGCGGCTTCGAACCCGGCCCCGCCTTCGCCCATTACGCCCCGACCGGTTTCAACCAGTTCTTTCACCTTCCCCTCACCCCCGCCTAGGAGGCCGCCATGGGTTTGTTGTCCGAGTTCAAGGAGTTCGCCGCGCGCGGCAATGTCGTCGACCTCGCCGTGGGGGTCATTATCGGCGCCGCCTTCGGCAAGATCGTCACCAGCCTGGTCGATCAGGTGGTGATGCCGCCGATCGGCCTGATTCTTGGCCGGGTGGACTTTTCGGAGCTGAAATGGGTGCTGGTGCCCGAGGATCCGGCCACCGAGGCCATCGAGGAAGTGGCGATCCAATACGGCGCCTTCGTCAACACCCTGATCCAGTTCCTGATCGTCGCCTTCGTGGTCTTCCTGGTGGTCAAGGCGATCAACAACCTGCGTCGCCAGCAGGCCGCCGAGCCGGCGCCGGAGACGCCGCCGGCTCCGACCCCGACTGAGGCCCTGCTGGCCGAGATCAGAGACGAGCTGAAGGCCCGACCGAGGGCTTAGGCGCGGCGCACTTCGGCCCGGTCAGGAGCAGCGCCGCGCCGGCCAGGGCTGACAACAGCGATCCCATCAGGACGCCGATCTTGACGGAATCCTCCAGATGCGGCGCGCCGGGGAAGGCGAGCAGGCCGATGAACAGGCTCATGGTGAAGCCGATGCCGCAGAGTAGGGCCACGCCGTATAGCTGGCGCCAGGTGGCGTAGCTGGGCATGTCCGCCCACCTCAGCTTCACCGTCAGCCAGCAGGCGGCCATGACGCCGATCTGCTTGCCGAAGAACAGACCCAGGGCGATGGCCAGCGGCACGGGCTCCAGCAGCACCGCGGGGGTCAGGCCGGCCAGCGACACCCCGGCGTTGGCGAAGCCGAATATGGGCACGATCAGGAATGAGACCCAGGGCGACAGGCCGTGCTCCAGAATGTGCAGCGGCGATTCTTTGTCGTCGGGCGCGGCCGGACTGCGGGTGATCGGAATGGTCAGGGCCAGGGCGACCCCGGCCAGGGTGGCGTGCACCCCCGAGCGATAGACGAACGCCCACAGGACGACGCCAAGCACCAGATAGAGCCAAAGCGCCTTCACCCCGAAGCGGTTCAGCGCCAGCAGGAGCAGGATCACGCCGCCCGCGCCCGCCAGCATGGGGGTGGACAGATCGGCTGTGTAGAAGACCGCGATGATGATCACCGCGATAAGGTCGTCGATGATGGCCAGGGCGGTCAGCAGGATCTTCAGCGAGATCGGTACGCGCGATCCCAAAAGCGCCAGCACCCCCAAAGCAAAGGCGATGTCGGTGGCCATGGGCACGGCCCAGCCGTGACGCGTCACCGGATCGCCGCCGGCGATGGCCAGATAGATCAATGCCGGGACCATGACTCCGCCCAGCGCCGCCATGCCCGGCAGAATGCGGCGTGGCCAGGACGATAGCTCGCCGTCAACGACCTCGCGTTTGATCTCCAGCCCCACCAGCAGGAAAAACACCGCCATCAGGGCGTCATTGATCCAGTGCAGCAGGTTCAGCGGCCCGATGTAGCTGGACAGCGCCGTCGCATAGGCCTCACCCAATGGCGAATTGGCCACGACCAGCGCTAGCGCCGCCGCGGCCATCAGCACCACCCCGGCCGAAGCCTGGCTGCTGAGGAAGTGGCGCATCGCGGACGCCACGCGCGCCCGGCGGATGCGCCGGCGAGCGCGCTTGTCGGTGATCTCCTGCATGGCCATGCTCATAGCCAAGCCAGACCCGCGAGGTCACCCCCCGCGAGCCGGAAAATGGTGCAGTCGACTGGCGGCTATGCCTTGCCGACCGTCGCCTTGACGATCTTCCCCGGCTGGCGCGGCGGCTCGCCCTTGGGCAGGGCGTCGACATGCTCCATGCCCTCGGTCACCTCGCCCCAGACTGTGTACTGGCCGTCCAGGAAGCGGGCGTCGTCGAAGCAGATGAAGAACTGCGAATTGGCGCTGTTGGGATCCGAGGTGCGGGCCATGGAGCAGACGCCGCGCACATGCGGCTCCTTGGAGAATTCCGCCTTCAGGTTCGGCTTCTTCGAGCCCGAGGTGCCGGTGCCGGTCGGATCGCCACCCTGGGCCATGAAGCCCGGGATCACGCGGTGGAACACCACGCCGTCATAGAAGCCCTCGGACGCCAGCTCGCTGATGCGCGCGACGTGGCCGGGCGCCAGGTCCGGGCGCAGCTTGATGACGACGTCGCCGCCGCTGTCGAGGGAAAGGGTCAGGGTGTCGGCCATTGGGCGGGCTCCTTTTAGGATTGCCGCCGCTCTTACAACTCCGCTTCTCCCCGCGAAAGCGGGGGCCCAGTTCTTTCGCGTGAACACGGTGTAGGGGATCGGCGGTGCTGCTCGAAAAGACATCGCCTCAACCCAGGGCTTAGATCCCCGCTTTCGCGGGAATGAGCGGAATGAGATATCTGGACGTATGAGCGAGGATGAAAAGCCCGGAGCCCCCCCCGAACGCCGCCGCATGGTGCGCCCGCCCACGGGCGGCACGGCGGCCGGGCGCGGCATGGGTCAGAAGATCCGCACCGCCGAGAAGAAGTCGCTGTCCAGCCAGCAGTGGATCAAGCGTCAGCTGGCCGATCCGTGGTCGGAAAAGGCCCGCGCCGAGGGCTGGCGCAGCCGGGCCGCCTTCAAGCTGATCGAGATCGACGACAAGTTTCACCTGATCAAGACCGGCTCGCGTGTCGTCGACCTGGGCGCGGCGCCCGGCGGCTGGGTGCAGGTGGCGGTCAATCGCGGGGCTGAAGCGGTGGTCGGGGTCGATCTGCTGCCGGTGGATCCGGTGCCGGGCGCCACCCTCATCCAAGGCGACTTCACCGATCCCGGTGTCGACGACCAGCTGATCGCGGCCCTCGGCGGCCCGCCGGACATGGCCCACAACACCATCGGCCACCGCCAGACCGACCACCTGAAGATCATCGCCCTGATCGAGATCGCCGCCGAATTCGCCCTCAGGACGCTCAAGCCCGGCGGAGCCTTCGTCACCAAGAACTTCCAAGGCGGCGACGCCGGCGGCGTGCTCGCCGATCTCCGCGCCGGCTTCGAGACGGTGAAATACGTCAAGCCGACGTCCAGCCGAAAGGACAGCTCCGAAGTCTATCTGGTGGCGCTGAACCGGCTGGCTGCACGGTGACCCCGGCCGAAACGAGGGTGCGCGAGGCCTTCGCCTGGCAGGCGGGTATCTGCGCCAGCGCCGGGGCGCCCTTCACCGGACGGCTGTGTGGTCTGATCGGCGCGCGGCTGGATCGGTCGACAGCCCTCGGCCAGCGGGTGCTGGAGTGGGAGGGTGTGCCGTCGCACGAGGGTGACGCCCTGCCGCTGAGACTGGCCGGCGGCCTGCACGCCCTGGCGCGGTCGGGCGAGGCGCCCGAACTGACCGCCGTCTATCCGCCGAAAACCGCGCCCGAGGACGACGAAGCGCTGTGGTCCGTGATCGGCGCCGCCATCGCCACCCACGCCGACTTCCTCGAGCCCTGGCTGGACGGGCCGCCCCAGACCAATGAGGTCGGGCGCTCGGCGGCGCTGATGGCCGGGCTGCTGGTTCTGGCCGATCGCTTCGGCCTGCCATTTCGCACCATGGAGCTGGGCGCCAGCGCCGGGCTGAACAGCCGGCTGGACCGGTTCCACCACCGGCTCGGCGCGACCGAGGCGGGGGACCCGTCTT
>CAXBPJ010000104.1:0-6180 GCA_963977325.1 uncultured Brevundimonas sp.
GGTCTTCAGCGTCCGGTCGAAATGCTCTTCGGTCAGATCCTCGAACTCGGGCACATGCAGCTGGAAGGCGGCGTTGGGCACCACCACGTCAATGCGGCCGAACGCCTTCAGAGTCGCTTGGACGGCATGGTCGCAAAAGGCGCGCTCGGACACATCGCCCTTCAGCACGATGGCGCGCCTTCCTTCGGCCTCGACCGCCTTCCTCGTCTCTTCCGCGTCGATGTCCTCGTCGAGGTGACAGATGGCGATGTCGGCGCCCTCGCGCGCGAACAGCACCGCGACCGCCCGACCGATGCCCGAATCGGCTCCCGTGATTAGCGCGGCGAAGTCTTCCAGCTTGCCCGAACCCTTCCAGAACGGCGCGTCATACATCGGCGCGGGATCCAAATCGGCCTCGATTCCTGGCTTCTTCTGATGTTGGGGCGGCAGGGGCGGTTCGGGATAGCGACGCGCCCCGGCCTGGACTGCGCCATCGTCCTTTTCGTCACCACCGCCGGGCTGGGCGTCCTTGCGGTCGATCGGCCGCTGGATGTCGCGCTGGTCCTCGGCCGCGTCTTCGGCGCGGTCGGCGAATGGGTTGTCGGTCTTGTCAGTCATCAGCGCGTCTCTGGCGGTGTCAGGGGCGGCCCTGACAAGCGACCGGAGCGCGACCGGGTTCCGTCAGCGCAAGGTGCGCTGGGTGATCGCTTCCAGGGTCTCAGCCTTGGCGGCCAGATCCTCGGCCAGGCGGCCGGCCAGTTCGCGGGCGCCGATATGATAGGCATCGCCGCCGTCGGCGATTTCCTGCGCCAGCTTGGCCGCGGTCAGCAGCGCCGCCTCCAACTGGTCGATCTGCTCGGCCGCCAGCATACGCGCCTCGGCCTGTAGGCGCCGCACCCGCTCGGCCGTGTTCATCGGCGGCCGCATCAGGTCATAGACCTCGGCCTCCGGCGTGATCGGCGTTACGTTCGAGCTCTTGGAGCCGGTCATGGATTCGCTCCTTTTCGATCTGGAGGATGCGCCTTCGCGAAACGATTTCAATGTTCCGGAACGGTGCAATCCCCCGATTGGCTGCGCCGATTGCAACATCCGCGCCGTGTGTGGCCGGGCCGCATCAGCAATGTGGCTCCAGTGTCGTTCATCCTACATGACGACGGGCTGAACGGCGCTCGTCAGGCGGCGTTCAGCGATTTGCGATTGCGCAGCAGATAAAGGCCAAACCCGAGGCAGCGCGCAGCCTCGCCCCCGAACACGGCCTTCTGCATGTCGGCCCGGGCGATCAATCCGGGCGTCTCGGGCCGATCCGGGTTCATCGCCGCCCAGTCCCGGACCGCCCGGTCCATGGTCTCGACATAGTGGCTGTGCTCCGCCTCGGTACTGACCCGCGCCGAGGCGACCTCGAACCCGGCCCGAACGGCCGCGTCCTGCCAGCCTTGGTTTGTTTCATACAGATTGGTCAGTTCGATGATCTGGCGAAAGGGCGGGCTGGGTTCGGCCTTCCAGAACGGCTCGCCCCACAACAGCCATCCGCCGGGCGCGATGCGGGCGCGCAACTGTCGGAACACGGCCTCGGCCTCGCGCACACCCGGCGCCGCCGCCTCGGTCGCGCCAATGACAACGATCAGCGACCAGGGGGCGGCGCGGTCCAGCACGTCGCCCGAATGGCCGATGGTCAAAGTCACGTTGTCGCCGGCGGGGCTGGCGGCGATGCGTCGGGCGGCCAGGTCGGCCATCTGCGGATCGCGTTCCACCGCCTCGACCTCAAGCCCGAACCGCTCTGCCAGGCGAATGGCTACGGCCGCGTTCCCTGTGCCGATGTCCAGAGCTCGTGCGCCCGCCGCCAACCCCGTAGCCGCCACCGCCTCTTCCACCGCCGCCATGGACAGGGCGTTGCAGACGTCAAGCGCCTCATAGGCGATGTGATTGAAGGCGACCGGCATCACGCGACCATGCGCGAACCCTTCCGGCAACGCTCGCAGAAAGCACTTTGACAAACAAAGTAACTGCGAGTATCAAGCTTCCACACAGCCACTGGAGGGCCCGATGACCAACACCGATCTGAACACCGTCCGAGACGACATCTCCTATGTGCGCGGCCTGGCCGAAGCCGGCGGCAAGGGGCCCCTGCTGGGCGGGCCGGTGCTGATCGCCGCCGCCATCATCTTCGGCGCCGCCAATTTCGGCCAGTATCTGCTCGGAACGGGCGCGATCAGCGCCGACCCCTATGCGCAGTTGTGGCTCTGGATCGGCGCGGGCGCGATCTTCGCCGTCGCCCTGACCCTGATCATCCGCCGGATGGACGCCAGCGCGGCGTCTCGCACCACGGCCAATCAGGCGGTGGGGGCGGCCTGGTCGGGCGTCGGCTACGGCATCTTCGCCGTCTGGCTGGGGCTGATGGCCGTCGGCTTCAGCACCGGTCAGTGGCAGATCATGGTGGCCATGCCGATCGTCGTGGCGGCCGCCTATGGAACGGCCTGGATGGTGGCGGGCGCCATGTCGAAGCAGCGCTGGCTGACGGGCGTGGGGTTGCTGTCCTATGCCGGCGCGGTGCTGGTCGGACTGACGGCGGGAACGGCCATGCTCTATCTGGTGTTCACCGCCTTCCTGATCGCCTGCGCCCTGATCCCCGGCGTCATCCTCACCCGCATGGCGGCCAAGGGAGCGCGCTGAACATGGCCGATGATTTCGACATCGGCCGCATCGACGACGTCATCCACGGCCGCGTCAGGCTGGGCATCATGGCCTTCCTGTCCGGCGCCGATGTGGCCGATTTCACCGAGCTCAAGACCCGGCTGGAGCTGACCGATGGCAATCTGTCGGTTCATCTGAGAAAGCTGGAGGACGCGGGTTTCGTGGCCATCGACAAGTCCTTCGTCGGTCGCCGCCCCCTGACCCGGGTCCGCATGACCGAGGCGGGGCGCAAGGCCTTCATCGCCTATCTTGACGCCATGTCCGCGCTGGTGACCGACCATGGAGCTGTCAGCTAAGACCGTAAGCGTGACGTCTCCTTTTCCAGCTCATCCCTATGCCCGTCTCGCCTGGCGCGAGGCGGGCTTCTGGCGTGATCCGGCCGAATTGGCGGGGGCGATGGACGCGGCCGGCCTGGACGGTGCGGCGGCGCTGCTGTCGGATGGAGGTCCGCAGGGACGCTGGTCCTACGCCCTGGCCCGGCCCGACGCCGTCGAGGCGATCGACCGCGGCGGCCTCGGCGATTTCGCTCGGCTGAGGCCCCTGCTGGGCGAGGCGCCGCCCGTCGTTGAAACGCCTGAAGACCTCCCGCCGTTCACCGGCGGTGTCCTGGGGCTGGCTTCCTACGACCTGGGTGACGGCCGGCATGGCGACTGGCCCGCTCTGACCCTGGCGCGGTATCCGGCGTTGCTGGCCTTCGATCATCACCAGGGCCGCATCCTGGCCGTGGGTCGCGGCTCCACCGATGCCAAGGCTGCGACCCGCGCCGAATCAGCGCTGGCCCGGCTGGACCTGCGACCCGCGCCCCTGACGCCCATCACCAGCGCCGAGCTCGAGCCCGAGGCGCCGCCCGCCGCCTATCTCGCCGCCGTCGCCGCCGTCATCGCCCGCATCGATCGCGGCGACCTCTACCAGGCCAATATCGCCCGCGCCTGGACAGCCATCCTGCCGGATCGACCGGTGGCGTTGTTCCGGCGCCTGGCCGCCGCCAGCCCCGCGCCCTTCGCCGCCTGGCTCGATCTTGGCGATCGCCAGCTGGTGTCGAACTCTCCCGAGCTGTTCCTGAGCCTGACGGCCGAAGGCGAAATCTCCGCCCGCCCCATCAAGGGCACCCGTCCACGCCGCGCAGACGCCGCCGCAGACGCCGCCGAGGCCGCCGACCTCGTGGCCAGCGCCAAGGACCGGGCCGAAAACCTGATGATCGTCGATCTGATGCGCAACGATCTGGCCCGGGTCGCCGCGCCGGGGTCGGTCACCGTTCCGGCGCTGTTCGAGGTCGAGCCCTACGCCAACGTGCATCATCTGGTGTCCGAGGTTCGCGCCCACCTGGCGCCCGGTCGTGACGTCGCCGACCTGCTGGCCGCAACCTTTCCACCGGGCTCGATCACCGGCGCGCCAAAACGCATGGCCATGTCGGTGATCGCCGGGCACGAGCCGCCGCGCGGTCCCTGGTGCGGCTCGCTGTTCCTGGCCGGGTTCGACGGCTCTCTGTCCGCGTCGGTGCTGATCCGCACCTTGGCCGCCACAAGAGATGGCGATGTCTGGCGCCTGCGCACCCAGGCCGGTGCGGGCATCGTCGCCGATAGCATTCCCGAAAACGAACTGGCCGAGACCGAGGCCAAGATCGCCGCCATCCGCCGCGCGCTGAGCCCGTATCAGTCGTCCAGCGTCACCACGTCCGACACCCGCGGGCGCAGATAATAGGTGTGGGAAAAGGTGGTCACCCCTGGCAGCATGTAATCCACCGGTGAGTCGTAGTCGTAGGTGACCTCGGTCATCACCAGGCTTTCGCCGTTCGCGATCAGCCCGTCAGGCACCTCCACGTCCGAACCCTCGGCGCGGGCGGTCATGCCGTCGCCCATCGACCAGTCGACCTTGACCACGCCGTTCTCGTCGCGCGTCACGCTGGTGACCATCTGTGACAGCGGCTCGGCCGAGAACGGCCGCATGACCAGCGAGCCGATGGTGAAGATGTCCTCGACGGCGTCGTCCGTGATGGTGGCGTTCTGCGCCACCAGGTCGGCCACCGTCGCCGAGACGTGACCCATACGCTTCTGGGCCATGAAGCCCTGACAGAATTCGGCCAGGCCGAAATAGAGGCCGATCATGATCGGAGCCAGCAGGGCGAACTCAACCGCGGAAACCCCTCGCCGGTCGCGCCTCAGTCGTGCGAGCAGTCCCGCCATCAGAACGGCTCGTTCTTGAAGGCGGTGGTCGCCGTCAGCACGGCCGTATTGCCGCTCATCCGCGCCAGGGCCTGGGACAGGAAGGGCGTCAGCAGCGGGTGTCGGTACCAGGCGCTGACCAGAATGATATCCCCGGCCTCGCCGCTCTCGAAACGCAGGCCGGTGCTGTCGAATTCCCCATCGACGATGGGCTCCGGCGGATTGGCGCCGCCGAACTGGGGAATGATGCGCACATCCAGATCCAGCTGTTCGCCGCAGCCGCCGGCGAAGACGGTCATGCGCTCGCAGACCTCCTCCTCGAACTGGGTGCGGGTCATACCCTGGGACTGAGCCTGGCCGGTCCGCACCAGGCGGCCGGTGTCGATGACCGCGTTCTCCAGAGTGGTGTCCAGCACGAACACCAGGCCCAGCTCCAGAACCGCGAACATCATGAAGAAGAAGGGCAGGGCGACCATGGCGAACTCGACCGCCGTCGCGCCCTCGCGCCGCTTCATGCGGGCGACGCGGCGACGGGCGCGATCAAGCGGGCTTGGGCGCACGGCGCGTATCCTCAGGGCGTGACTTCGGCCGCGCCGGTATCGACCGAGCGGATGCTGGGCGAGCACGACGCGCCGCAGGCCATTTCGGTGACGCGGGCGCCGCGCCACACGCGGACCTGACCGGACTGGGGCGCCGACACCACGACCGGACTCTGGAACAGCACCCGTCCGATCTCGTCCACCGCGACGATTTCGGTCGCGCCATAGCCCTTGCCCACGATGAACAGCGTGTTGGCGTCGGTCACGGTGACGTCGGCGATAGCGGGATTGCCCACCACCACCGAACTGGCGGCGCCGCGCAGCTGGACGCGGGTCGTGCCGTCGATCTCGACGCTCACGGCCCGGCCGCTCTGGGCCAGAGCCGGGGCGGCCAGGACGATGGAGCCGAAGGCGAGGGCGGCGACGAGGCGGCGCATGACAGTCATTCCCCAGAGGGCGCATCTCGCCCGGATTCTGGACGCCAGAGTGGCCGCGAACCCTCAAGAAAGTCTGAAGCCTAAATTCCTCTGCTACACGAAAGGAGCCGGCTACTAGACCTTCGCCTTATTGGTCGGCGCCTTCTTCGCCGCGGGCTTCTTCTTGGCCGCAGGCTTCTTCTTCGCCGCCGGTTTCTTCGCGGCCCCCTTCTTCGCCGGGGCCGAGGCGGCCTTGGCGGCGATCAGAGGCAGGGCCTCTTCCATCGTCATGCCCTCGGGATCCATGCCCTTGGGCAGGGTGGCGTTGATCTTGCCGGACTTCACATAAGGGCCGAAGCGCCCGGCCATGACCTGGACCGGCTCGCCCGTCTC
>CAXBPJ010000105.1:0-6128 GCA_963977325.1 uncultured Brevundimonas sp.
GATCCCGGTGGAGAAGGTCGAGGGCGCCAAGGTCGTCGGCGGCACGATCAATACGACGGGTGCCTTCCGTTTCCGGGCCGAGAAGGTGGGTTCCGAGACCGTGCTGGCGCAGATCGTGCGCATGGTCGAGGCGGCCCAGGGCGCCAAGCTGCCGATCCAGGCGCTGGTCGACAAGGTGACCGGCTGGTTCGTTCCCGCTGTCATCGCCATCGCTGTCGTGACCTTCGGCGTCTGGGTGGTGTTCGGACCGCAGCCGGCGCTGGGCTTCGCCCTGGTCAACGCCGTCGCCGTGCTCATCATCGCCTGCCCCTGCGCCATGGGACTGGCCACCCCGACCTCGATCATGGTCGGGACCGGCCGCGCCGCCGAACTCGGCGTCCTGTTCCGCAAGGGCGAGGCGCTTCAGGCGCTTCAGGGCGTCGAGGTCGTCGCCTTCGACAAGACGGGCACCCTGACCGAGGGGCGGCCGGAACTAACCGACCTCACCGTGGCCGAGGGCTTCATCGAGGACGAGGTGCTGAGCCTGGTCGCCGGGCTGGAGACGCGCTCGGAGCACCCCATCGCCCGCGCCATCATTCAGGCCGCCGAGGCGCAAGGCCTTCCCGTTCCTGATCCGGACACCTTCTCCTCGCGTCCCGGTTTCGGCGCCGAGGGTCGGGTCGGCGGCCGGTTTGTGCAAGTCGGCGCTGACCGCCTTATGCTCGGTCTCGGCCTCGACCTGTCCGCCTTCGCCGATCAGGCGCAGTGGCTGGGTGAAGAAGGCAAGAGCCCCCTTTATGCCGCGATCGACGGCCGTCTCGCCGCCATCATCGCGGTCGCCGATCCGATCAAGGCCACCACCTCCGCCGCTATCGCCGCCCTTCACGCCCTCGGGTTAAAGGTGGCGATGGTCACCGGCGACAACCGCCGGACCGCGGAGGCCGTGGCTCGACGTTTGGGCATCGACGAGGTGCGCGCCGAAGTTCTGCCGGACGGCAAGGTGGAGGCCGTTCGCGCCCTTCAGACCGGCGGCCGGCGGGTCGCCTTCGTGGGGGATGGCGTCAATGACGCGCCGGCTCTGGCGGCGGCCGATGTCGGGCTCGCCGTCGGCGGGGGCACGGATGTCGCGATCGAGAGCGCCGATGTGGTCCTGACCGGTGGCGACCTGCGGGGCGCCGTGAACGCCGTCGCCCTCTCGCGGGCGACGATGCGCAACATCCGCCAGAACCTGGTCTGGGCGTTCGGCTACAACGTAGTGCTGATCCCGGTCGCCGCAGGACTGCTCTTCCCCGTGTTCGGCTGGTTGCTGTCGCCCATGCTGGCCGCCGGCGCCATGGCCCTGTCCAGCGTCAGCGTCCTCACCAACGCGCTGCGCCTCCGTGGCTTCAAGACCCGCTTCGAAGGAGTTGTCGCATGAATATCGGCCAGGCCTCCAAGGCGACCGGCGTTTCGACCAAGATGATCCGCTACTACGAGTCTGTCGGCCTGATCCGGCCGGCGGACCGGACTGAGAGCAACTACCGGGACTTCTCGGACCGTGACGTGAACGAGTTGAGATTCATTCGCCGAGCCCGCAACCTTGGCTTCTCGGTCGAGGAGATCACCCATCTGCTCTCGCTCTGGCGGGACCGGGACCGATCAAGCCGGGAGGTGAAGGCGATCGCCGACAAGCATGTCGCCGACCTCGACGCGCGGATCGCCGAGATGACCTCCATGGCCGACACCCTGCGCGACCTTGCGCGGTGCTGCGCAGGCGACGACCGGCCGGACTGCCCGATCCTCACCGACCTGTCCGCCTCGGGCGCCGCCCCTGCGAGCGCAACGGTGAAGACGTCCCGCCGCTCGCCGAAGCACGCCCTGGCAGCGTCCTGACGCAGTCGAGATCGAGCCGGATGCACTGGGTCAGATCCTTGGTGCCGAACGTCAAGGTCCGACACCATCGGGATGTAATCGGAAAATCCGGAGTCCTGGGAGGTATGCGACTGGCCGCTCTGCTCATGGCGGATCGCGCAGCGCGTCAGGCCGGAATGCTGGACTCCGTGAAGGGGGCCTCTACACTTCGCGTCGGCGGGTTCCGGAATGGATAGGCGCTGATCTTGAGCCGGGGGACGCTTTGCGTCGGCGGCGATCAGAACTGAAACTCCCGGCTTCCGTACAGAAGTTCCAGACCCGCCCCCTTCCCTCATCCGTCCGACGGCCGAACTTCAATCGACATCCGGGTCGATGATCCCGGCGCGCACCGCCACCGCCACGGCCTCGATCCGGGTGCGCACCCTCAATTTGGCGCAGGCTTTCTCCAGATAGCTGTCGACCGTGCGGGGTGAAAGCCCGACAATTTGACCGATATCGACGGAGCTCTTCCCTCGACTGACCCAAAGCAGACATTCGGATTCGCGCGCGCTCAATGGGGTGGCTGGTCGAGGTTCCGACGGGGAATCGCAGTCCATGGCTGATCCTCACAGTTGTCCGTGCACGTTCGGCGGGAATCAGCGCACCCGGCAACGACAGAGAATTGCGGGCCGCCCGCAATAAACTTGCGCAGATCGCGCGTCCGCCCTGCCCCGACACCGCCCGACTTGCGCCTAGATCGCCTTTGATTCATGGTTCGCCCGCTGGCGCTCGCGCCGGTGGGGCCTGGAATCCCCTGTACGACATCTGATCATCGACGACCCGCGCGCGACGCGGATGTCGGTTGCCCACGGCTTCGGACCCGTGCGTTCTTGCGCATGCGCCCGGCGGCGCGGCTGCGTCGGGATTCCGGACCTCTCGTGAAGAGGCCGGAGAGGTGTGGTGACAGAGGCGAAGCAACTTGGCGCGGACGGACGGGACGGTTTGAACCGCCTATACCGTCAGTACGCGCCATGGCTGGGTCCCCGCCTGCGTGCGCGCGTGGGCCCGGAAGCCGCCGCCGACGTGGTGCAGGAGACCTATATCCGCGCGGCGCCCTACGCCATTGCGGACATCCGCCATCCCAAGGCCTTCCTTCTGCGGATCGCCATGAACCTCCTGCGCGACGAGAGCCGCCGCGAGGCCCGCAAGAACCGGGGAACCGAGGGGGTTCCGTCTCCGCAAACGGAGGCCGCAGACCAGTTCGATCATGTCCTGCTGTCTCAGGTCATCCGCTCGATGCCGCCGCTCTACCGCAACGTCTTCGTTCTCAACCGCTTTGGCGGTATGACCTATCCTGAGATCGCCCTGACGCTCGAAATCAGCGTGAAGACTGTGGAATGGCGAATGGCTAGGGCGATCGAGTACTGTGCGTCTCGGCTGGATCTGTAGGTAAGACGGATGACCAACGAGGGTGACGCCGACATCAGGCGGAGGGAGGCGGCCGATTGGTTTGCCCGGCTGAACCAGCGCAGGGTCACGACCGCGGATGTGAAGGGCTTCAGCGAGTGGCGCCGCGACCCCGCGAACGCGCAGGCCTTCGGCCGTGTCGAAGCACTGTGGGAGGCGGCCGGGACCCTGGCCAAAGACTCCGAGATGGCGTCGCTGACACGCGAAGCATCGGGTCTGCGCCCCCCCCCCAAACCGCGTTCGACGACCGGTCGCCTCCTGCCGATCGGCGCCCTCGGCGCCATGGCGCTGGTCTTCGGCGCCGCAGGCTTCCTCTGGCTTTCGCAGCAACCGGCGCGCTACGCCACGGCAGTAGGGGAACAACGCACGATCCAGCTTGAGGACGGCTCGCGCATCACCCTGGACACGGCGTCCGAAGTCGCCGTGCGCTTCAACGATTCCCGGCGTTCGGTCACCCTCGCAACCGGCCAGGCCATGTTCGATGTCGAAGGCGATCCGGGACGGCCCTTCGTCGTCGCGGCCGGCAACACCCGGGTGACGGCGGTCGGCACCCGCTTCGATGTCCGACGATCGGGTTCAGGCGCCCGGATTGTTCTCGTCGAAGGGCGCGTTGATGTTCGGCGGGAGACCGCGTCTGACGGTCAGTGGACCCTGGCGCCCGGTCAGCAGGTCACGACCTCGACGGATCGTCCGACCGTCGCGGCCGCGAACCTGCCGGCCGCCACCAGCTGGACCACGGGGCGGTTGACGTTCGAGAGCACGCCGATCGGCGAGGCGGTGGCGGAGATGAACCGCTATAGCCGCGCGCCGATCGAGCTGCGGGACGAACGGATCTCGTCGATCCAGATAAGCGGCGTGTTCAACACCGGCGACGTCGACGGTTTCGTCGCCGCGCTGAGCGACCTCTACGCGCTTCAGGCGACCCAGGCCGATGACGGCCGCATCATTCTCACCGGCCCGGCCTGAAATTAATCCGTACGCGACTTAGGGGAACCTCCGCGACCCAACGTCTCCTCCCCAGCCCGCACATCCGCGGGTAGAAAATCGGGGGATGGTCATGGGCCAGAGTTTCACGTCGACGGTGCTTGCCGCATTGATGCTGAGCGTCGCGACGCCGGTCGTCGCGCAATCGAGCGATGTCGCGCGCCGCTTCGATATCGCGGCGGGGCCGCTCGACCGCACCCTGCCCGCCTTCGCCCGTCAGAGCGGCCTGCAGATCCTCTATCCGAGCGCCCTCGTCGCAGGCCGCCGATCCCCGGTCGTCAGCGGCGACCTGACACCCGAGGCCGCGCTCAGGCTGCTGCTGCGCGATTCCGGGCTGACCTATCGCCAGAGCCGCCCCACGGTCTTCGTTCTCATCGACCCTTCGGCCCGGGTCGAGGCGGGCGAGACAGACGCGACCCAGCTCGAAGAGATCGTCGTGACAGGGACCTATCTGCGCGGCGCCGACAGCCCCTCGCCCGTCACGGTCGTCACCCAGGCCGACATCGATCGACAGGGGCGGGGCACCGTCGCCGAAACGCTTGCCGCCTTGCCGCAGAATTTCACCGGGAGCCGCAACCTCGCCTACGCGACAGGCGTGAACCTCCGCGGATTGGGGGCGGACGCCACCCTCGTCCTCGTCAACGGGAGGCGCATCGCGGGAACGGGCAGCGCTGGCGACTTCTCCGACATCTCGAACATTCCCACCAGCGCTGTCGCGCGAACGGACGTCCTGCTGGATGGTGCATCCGCCCTGTACGGCGCCGATGCCGTGGGCGGGGTGGTCAACATCATCCTCAAGTCCCGCTTCGAAGGCGCCGAGAGCCGCCTACGCCTTGGCGGGACAAGTGATGGCGGAGCCGAGGAGGTGCTGCTCTCCCACAGCGGCGGTTTCGACTGGGCCACTGGCGGAGTCGTTGCGGCTTATGAGTTTTACGACCGTGGCGAGTTGCGGGCCGCAGATCGCCGGGCGACCGCCGACGCTGATCTTCGTCCTCTCGGCGGTTCTGATCGACGGTTCTTCTACAGCGCTCCGGGGAACCTGATGGCCTTCGACCCGGTCAGCGGGTCCTATGAACCGACCCACGCAATTCCGCGGGGGCAGAACGGCCTCAACCTCTCCGCGGGAGACTTTCGCCCCGGCGAGGTCAATCTAACGAACCAGATGGAAGGGCAGTGGAGCCTCCCCCATCAGCGACGCCATAGCGTCTTCGTCGCGGGCCGTCAGGACCTCCCTGGCGGGTTCAGCCTGGACGGCGATATTCGATACACCGACCGGCAGTACGAGCAGGACACAATGGCCGACATCGGCATTCTGTTCGGCACGCCCGACAACCCGTTCTTCACGTCCGTCGCGGGCGAGCCTTTTCAGGAAATCGCCTACTCCTTCATCAACGATCTGGGTCCTGGCCAGGACGAGGGCTTCTCCCGAAGCGTGGGCGGCGCCTTGGGGATCAGCGGGACGATCCGCGGTTGGAACGCCGCCGCCTATCTGAGCGGCGGTGAGGAGACGACGGGCCTGTTGGCCACAAACCGGGTCCAGACGACACGGCTCGATGAGGCCATCGGCGCCACGCCCGACAGCGCCGCAACCCCGTTCAGCCCCGCGATCGAGGGCTACTTCAACCCATACGGCGAGCCCGCCGCCCATAGCCCTTCCCTGCTCGCCTTCATCGGGTCCGGATACATCCGCTCCGAGAACGTCAGCATGGTCGGCTCCATCAATCTCAAGGCCGACGGCGTCTTGCTCACCCTGCCGGGCGGAGACCTTCGAATGGCGGCTGGCGTCGATTTCAGGCACGAGCGGTTCGAGACCTCCGGCGAGAACTTCATTTCCGGAGACGCGCCGAGGATCGCGGCGCCGACCCGGT
>CAXBPJ010000106.1:0-6128 GCA_963977325.1 uncultured Brevundimonas sp.
CCCGCCCCGTCTCGCGACCAGGCGGGCCTCCTTCACGCTGGTGGCGTCGGTCGCCGTTATCGCCAGCCCGCCGCGCTGATCATCGACTGGGCCTGGGCCTGGTTCTGGCCGTAGACCGCCACCGACATCGGATGGGCCGTGAAGTCGGCGTAGGCGTCGACTGGTGGCGGCGCGGCCACGTCGGGACTGGCCGGGAACTCGTTGTTGTACTGCGACACCAGGGTCTGGGCCTCAGGCGACGACAGGAATTCTAGGAGCCGCACCGCGTTCTCGCGGTTCGGCGCATTGGCCGCCACGCCGCCGCCCGAGATGTTCACATGCGAGCCCTGACCGTCCAGCGACGGGAAGGCCAGCTTGACCGTCTCGGTGACCTCGCGGTCGCCCGCATCGTCGCCATTAGCCAGGCGGATATAGTAGTAGCTGTTGGTCAGGGCGACCTCGCAGACCCCGGCGGCGATGGCCCGGATCTGGTCGCGGTCGCCGCCTTCGGGCGTGCGGGCCAGGTTGGCGACGATCCCCTCGACCCACTCTTGCGTCTTCTCGGGCCCCCAGGCCTCTATCAGGGCGCCGACCAACGACAGATTGTAGACATTGTCGCCCGAGCGGACGCACAGCTTGCCCCGGAAGCGGGGCGAGGCCAGTTCCTCATAGGTGTCGACCTCCTCGGGCTGAACCTTGGTCGAATCATAGGCGACCACACGGGCGCGGCGCGAGAAGCCGAACCACTCGCCGCCCGGCGCGCGCAGGTTGGCGGGGATGCGGCTGTTCAGGGTCTCGGAGCTTGTCGGTTGCAGCAGGCCGGCGTTCTGGGCGCGCCACATCGCGCCCGCGTCGGCCGTCACGAACACGTCGGCGGGGCTGTTGTCGCCCTCGGCCTGCATGCGCGCGATCAGCTGGTCGGCGTTCCCCTCTATCCGGTTGATGCGGATGCCGGTCTGCTCCTCGAACATCTCGTACAGGCGCAGGTCGGCGTCGTAGTGACGGGCCGTATAGAGATTGACCTCGCCGCCCTCCCCGGCCGCGGGCGCGGCGTCGGTGGTCTCGCCCGGCTGGCCGCAGGCGGCGACGACGAGGGCCGCCAGGGCGACGAACAGGGACGGGTTGGGACGACGGATCATGGGCTCAGCTCCACTGTTGGTCCGCCACGCCTACAGACGTTGAGAACGTTTCGCAAGAACACTCGCCGCGACGGCCTGACGCAGGCGCTTGTTCAGTCCGCATCCTCCGTCACCACCACGCCCTGACGACGCGGCGTCACGTAAGGTGCGGGCTGCGGGGTGGGCATGTTGCCGCGCATCAGCTGTCGACCCGCGGTCAGGCCGCCGGTCAGTTGCAGGTCCAGCCGCGCCGCGTCGCGACGGCGGACATCCTCGATGGCGTCGCGCGCGCGCTCCTCGTCGGAGCCCAGCTCGATCAGAACCGCCTCGCCAAACTTCAGCGCGGACTCGAAGGTCTCGCGGATCTGATAATCCACGCCCGCCTCGATCAGCCGGATCGAGTGGCCGCGATCGAAGGCGCGGGCGAACACCTTGGTCAGCGGGAATTCCGCCTTCAGCAGTTCGACGATGCGGTCGGCGACCTCGGGCTTGTCGACACAGACCAGAACCGCCTCGACCGATCCGGCGCCGGAGGCGTGGAGCACGTCCAGTCGCGAGCCGTCGCCGTAATAGACCTTGAATCCGAACTGGGCGGCAGCCTGGATCATCTCCACATCGTTCTCGATGATCGACACCTCGACATCGCGTGCCAGCAGCGGCTGGGACACCACCTGGGCGAAGCGGCCGAAGCCGATGATCAGCACCTCGCCCCTCAGGCCATCGGCGCGCTCGACATCCTCGGCGCCGTCCACATCCGGTTCCTCGGCCGGCAGGAAGCGCTCCATGACGATCATGGTCAGCGGCGTCAGGGCCATGGACAGGATGACGATGGCGCTCATCACCGATCCCGCACGGGCGTCGAATACCCCAGCGGTCAGGGCGGCGGCGTAAAGCACGAAGGCGAACTCGCCGCCCTGGGCGAACAGCACGCTGCGCTCCAGCGCCTCGCGGTGGCCGGCCTTGAACAGCCGGGCGATGCCGTAGATTCCCAGACCTTTGACCACCATGAAGGCCACGAGCCCTGCCAGCACCACGCGCCAGTCGGCCACGACCACCCCGAGGTCCAGCGACATACCGACCGACAGGAAGAACAGGCCCAGCAGAATGGACCGGAACGGTTCGACATCGGCTTCCAGCTGATGCCGGAACGTCGAGTCCGACAGCAGCACCCCGGCCAGGAACGCGCCCATCGCCATCGACAGCCCGCCCATGTCCATGGTCCAGGCCGCCAGCACGACCACCAGCAGGGCCGCCGCCGTCATGGTCTCGCGCCCGCCGTTCTTGGCCAGAAAGCGGAACACCGGGTTGGAGACGTACCGTCCGGCGATCAGCACGGCGACCAGCACCGCCACGGCCAGGCCGACCGACTGCCACCACGGCGGCGCCGCCTCTCCGGCCGTGCCCATGACGCTGGCCAGGATGGCCACGATCGACAGCAGTGGCACGATGGCCAAATCTTCCAGCAACAGGATCGACACCGCCCGCTGGCCCGCCGGGCTGCCGCGCTCGCCCCGCTCCTCCAGGGTCTGCATGATCACGGCGGTGGAACTGAGCACGAAACCCATCGCGCCGATGAAGGCCACGGGCGCCGACACGCCCGCCGCCATGGCCACCAGGGTCAACAGCAGGCCGCAGGTCATCACCTGGGCCGCGCCAAGCCCGAAGATTTCGCGCCTCAAGCTCCACAGCCGATGCGGCCGCATCTCAAGGCCGATGATGAACAGGAAGATGACCACGCCGAATTCGGCGACATGCAGGATGGTCTCAGGCTCGGAGAACAGCCTCAGCCCAAACGGCCCGATGATCACGCCCGCCGCTAGGTAGCCGAGCACAGACCCCAGCCCCAGCTTGCGGAACACCGGTGCGGCCACAACCCCGGCGCCCAGCAGCGCCGCCACCTGCGCCAGCCCGATCGTCGCGCCCGCTTCCGCCATCATCACCCCCGTATCCAAGCCTGACTATGGGGTTACGAGCGCCGGATGGCGAGGGGCCGACCTAGACCTTCTCAGCCAGCAGCGCCTCACGGTAGGGATCGACCCAAAGGTTGCGAGCCCGGGTGCTGCGTTCGGCGTGATAAATGTGGGCCAGCTCGGCGTAGCTGCGGTCGAAATCGTCGTTGACGAAGATGTAGTCGAAGTCGCCGCAGTGCTCGATCTCGGTCTTGGCGTTGCGGATACGGCGCTCGATCACATCTTCGGCGTCCTGGGAGCGGGTCACCAGCCGGCGCCGCAGCTCCGCCAGGCTGGGCGGCAGGATGAACACCCGCACCGCATCGCCAGGGCACTTCAAGGCGATGTCGCGGGCGCCCTGCCAGTCGATGTCGAACAGCACGTCCCGGCCCTCGGCCAGGGCCCGATCGATCGGGCCGCGCGGCGAGCCGTACCGCGCTCCGTGCACATTGGCCCACTCCAGAAAGGCGTCGTCCTCGACCAGCCGGTCGAACTCTGCGTCATCGACGAAATGATAGTCACGGCCGGCGACCTCGCCGGGACGGATGCCGCGCGTGGTCATGGACACCGACAGCTCCAGCCCACCGTGGTCGGCCATCAGCCGGCGGCACAGCGAGGTCTTGCCCGCCCCGGATGGGCTGGCGACGATCAGGAGGACGCCCCGGCGGGGCGTGCGGTCATTCGACATTCTGGATCTGCTCGCGCAGCTGTTCGATGGTGGCCTTGAGCTCCAGCCCCACGGCGGTCAGGGCCGTGGTCGCGGATTTGGAGCACAGTGTGTTCGCCTCCCTCATGAACTCCTGCATCAGAAAGTCCAGCTTGCGCCCGGCCGGCGGGGCGGCGATCAGGTCGCGGGCGGCGGCGACGTGGGCCGTCAGCCGGTCCAACTCCTCGCGCACGTCGGCGCGCACGGCCAGGGCGGCGGCCTCGGTGACGATCCGCTCCTCCAGGCCCTCTGTGTCGGGCGCCAAGTCCCGCATGCGGCGGGTGAAGCGCTCACGGATGGCGTCGGTCTGGGCCGTCGCTTCGCCTTCCGCCTGATCGATCAGGGCGGCGATGCG
Source organism: uncultured Brevundimonas sp. (assembly GCA_963977325.1). Lineage (GTDB taxonomy): Bacteria > Pseudomonadota > Alphaproteobacteria > Caulobacterales > Caulobacteraceae > Brevundimonas. Next base: position 4,108 of record CAXBPJ010000106.1, read on the forward strand.
GTCGACGAAGCCAAAAATGACGGGACGAAGCGCCGCGCCCTCGCCCTGCCGCGCGGTCCGGAGATCGTCGAGAGCGCAGATGATATCGGCGGCGATGGCGGTCTGGACGGCGGCCAAGACCTCCGGCTCGTCGGCGTCCTCGGCAGCCTCGACCACGCCGCGCAGGGCCAGCAGACCGTGGGCGCTGGCCGCCTCCAACTCCCTGGCCAAGTTCAGATACTGGTCCAGCGCCTCCCGGTTGACGGCCAGAACGCCCTGGCCCGACGTCCGCCTGACCTGGACGCCGACGGTCAACTGCCCGCGGGTGAAGCGTTCCTGGGCGGCGTCGCGCGTGGCCTTGTCCAGCGCGTCGAAGCCCGGCGGCCCGCGAAACCGCACCTCCAGCGCGCGGCCGTTGACCGAGCGCGCCTCGACCGTCCAGCTCCAGTCACCCTGGGCGCCCTCAGCCCGGCCGAAGCCGGTCATGCCCGACAGGGTGGTCACGCGCCTGGCTCCATCAAGGTTATCTTGGCCCGGCCTGTGGTAGCCACCGACGGAACCGGCCCGGCGGTCTCGTCGACCGACTCCGGCCCGCCCGGCAAGCCGGCCGGCGGCGCCGCGCCTTCCGTGCCCGAACCCGCCGCGCGGCGCTCGGCTTCGATCTGACGCCAGCGCGCGACATTGACCAGATGCTCGCTGAAGGTCCGGGCGAAGACGTGGCCTCCGGTCCCGTCGGCGACGAAGAAGAACTCGTTCGAGGCGGGCGGATTGAGAACCGCCACGATCGCCTCACGGCCGGGATTGGCGATCGGCGTCGGCGGCAGGCCGCCGTTCAGATAGGTGTTCCAAGGCGTGTCGGCCTGCAGCTCGGACAGGCGCAACCCCCGACCCAGCGGCCGTCCCTGACTGACGCCATAGACCACGGTTGGATCGCTCTCCAGCCGCATGCCCTGACGGATTCGGTTGGAGAAGACGGCGGCGACGCGCGGCCGCTCGGCCTGAACGCCGGTCTCCTTCTCGACGATCGAGGCCAGGATCAGCGCCTCTTCCGGAGTGCGGACCACGCTGCGCGGACCCCGCGCGGTCGCCCAAAGCTCGGCCAGGTTCTCCTCCTGGGCCTGCTGCATCCGGCGGATCACCGAAGCGCGCGTTTCGCCGCGCGTGACTTCATAGGTTTCGGGCCACAAGGAGCCTTCCTCGGGAATGTCGGCCACCTCGCCCGTCAGCACCGGCTCATCGTTGAGGATGTCGATCGCCTGGGCCGATGACCAGCCCTCGGGAATGGTCACGAAATGGCGCACCACCCGACCGTTGACCAGCATGTCGATCACGCCGGAAAGCGAAGCCCGGTCCGGGATCTCGTACTCGCCCGCCCGAATGCGTCGATCCGCGCCGGTCAGCGCGACGGCGGCCTTGAACAGGTCGGTCGAGCGGATCACGCCCGCCTGTCTCAGCCTCACACCGATGGCGTCCACGCCGGCCCCGGAGGGCAGCACCACGATGGTCTGGTCGCCCTCGCGCGCATTCGGGCCCGGTCCCCAATAGACCACCCACAGCGCCGCCAGGGCCGCGATCAGGAAGACGCTGAAGGTCGCCGTGGCGCCCAGCAGCCAGGCGCCCGGCCCCCGCCCCCGCTCGACGCGGTCCCGCCGCCAGAACGGCCTCACGCGACCTGCTTGAAGATGACGGAGGCGTTGGTGCCGCCGAAGCCGAAGCTGTTGGACATCGCCACCTCGATCGCCTTGGCCTTGCCCTTGTGCGGGACCAGGTCGATGGCCGTCTCGTGCTCGGGATCGTCGAGGTTGATCGTGGGCGGCGCCATCTGGTCGCGGATGGCCAGCACCGAGAATACGCACTCGATCGCACCCGCCGCGCCCAGCAGGTGCCCGGTCATGGACTTGGTCGAAGAGACAGTCAGATCCTTCGCGTGGTCACCGACCAGCCGTTCGATGGCCTTCAGCTCAATCCAGTCGGCCATGGTCGAGGTGCCGTGGGCGTTGACGTAGTCCAGGTCGGACGGCTCCAGCCCGGCGCGCTTCAGG